>NZ_JAQJCU010000004.1:0-226983 GCF_029125915.1 Tenacibaculum bernardetii | reverse complement strand
TGTTACATGGATGAAAACCATGCGTCCTAACCCCTAGACGAACGGACCAAAACAATCATTCTGATTGCGGGTGCAAATATACAATACTTTTTGATATTTGCAATAATTTTATTTTTTTTAATTAACTAATAAAAGATTTAAACTCTTTTAAAAAACTAACTAAACTCTGTAGTCCGTACGGGAATCGAACCCGTGTTACATGGATGAAAACCATGCGTCCTAACCCCTAGACGAACGGACCAAAACAACCAATTTTTCCTGATTGCGGGTGCAAATATAGTAACAGTTTTTATTCCTACAAAGCTTTTTTATTTTTTTTTGCTGTTTTTTATATCACTTTAAAATACCCTATCTTAAAAACAAAACCTAATAAGATAGTTTTCAGTACTATTTCGATACAAAAAGGTAAAAATTACCCACAAAAAAACATGAAATAATTTCATTTGACTTCAATTAAATTACCTTACGAATCTATTTTAAGGTTAAAAAACATATGATAATCTAAAATAAGATTTGCCCTTATAAACTTTAGCGGAAAAAATAAGAATAAAAAACCCTGCGTTTGCAGGGTTTTTTATTCTTATTAATATGCTTTCGCAAAAAGAACCTTTTTAGAGGATGGGTTCCCTGTAAATATACACTTCCCTACTTCCTCTTTAGCATCGTTAGGAATACACCTAATGGTTGCTTTTGTTAATTCCTGAATCTTATCTTCTGTCTCAGTCGTTCCGTCCCAGTGAGCAGATACAAAACCTCCTTTATTTTCTATTACATCTTTAAATTCATCAAAAGTTGTAACCTCAGTAGTATGAGCTGCTCTATAATCTAAAGCTTTTTTAAATAAGCTTTCTTGAATCTCTTCTAATAGATTAGCAACAACATTTACTACTTCATCTATAGCAATCGTTTGCTTCTCGAAAGTATCACGACGTGCAACTTCAACAGTACCATTTTCTAAATCGCGGTTACCCATTGCAATTCTAACCGGCACACCTTTTAGTTCATATTCAGCAAACTTAGCTCCTGGTCTATAAGTATCTCTATCATCAAACTTAACAGAAACTCCTTTTTTACGTAATTCTTTAACGATTACGTCTACTTTCTCTGAAATAGCAGCTAATTGCTCTTCTCCTTTATATATAGGGACAATAACAACTTGAATTGGCGCTAATCTCGGAGGCAAAACTAATCCTGCATCATCTGAATGTGTCATAATTAAACCACCAATTAAACGTGTTGAAACTCCCCAAGATGTAGCCCAAACGTATTCTTTCTTTCCTTCTTTAGAGGTGTATTTAACATCAAAAGCTTTTGCGAAATTCTGACCTAAAAAGTGAGATGTTCCGGCTTGTAACGCTTTTCCATCTTGCATTAATGCTTCAATAGTTAAGGTATCATCGGCACCTGCAAAACGTTCACTTTCAGACTTAGCTCCTTTTACTACTGGCATTGCCATAAAATCTTCAGCAAATGTTGCATACACTTCTTGCATTTGTTTTGCTTCAGAAATAGCTTCTGCTTTTGTAGCGTGCGCGGTATGCCCTTCTTGCCATAAAAATTCGGCAGTACGTAAAAATAAACGTGTACGCATTTCCCAACGAACTACATTTGCCCATTGATTTATTAATAATGGTAAATCACGGTATGATTGTATCCAACCTTTATAGGTATTCCATATAATAGCCTCAGAAGTAGGACGAACCACTAATTCTTCCTCTAACTTAGCTTCAGGATCTACTCTTAATTTCCCTGGTTTATCAGGATCACTCTGCAAACGATAATGCGTTACAACAGCACATTCTTTTGCAAATCCTTCTGCATTTTTCTCTTCAGCCTCAAATAAACTTTTAGGTACAAAAAGCGGGAAATAAGCATTTTCGTGCCCAGTTTCCTTAAACATTCTGTCTAATTCTGCTTGCATTTTTTCCCAAATAGCAAATCCGTAAGGTTTTATAACCATACATCCTCTTACTGCCGAGTTCTCAGCTAAATCAGCTTTTACAACTAATTCGTTATACCATTTAGAGTAATCTTCTTCTCTTTTTGTCAAATGTTTGCCCATAATCAAAAGTTTGGCATAAATATTGTTATTTTTTATGCGTAAATTGTCTATGCAAAACTACATTAAAAAGGGTACAAGCCCAACAAAGAAATAATATTTTGCAACAGATTTTCGAATTAGTTTTTAATAACCTAAAAAATCAGCCATGAAGTTATATTACGCCAAAACCAAGCTCCCTATTTATATTCTATCTTTATTTATGATAATAACACTTGTTTCTTGCGGAACAATGCAAACGGTTGCTGACAGTGGTGATGGTATTTATGCTGACACTCCTCAAGAACAACCTCAGCGAAGAGTTATTATTGCTGATGAAAATGAATATCAGGAATATGAAGAAAATTATTTTACCAAAGAAATTGAACGTTTAGGTGCATTAAACGGAACCGATATTTTTACGGATATAGAAAACTATACTTCTGATGATGGTGATTACAATGAAGACGAAGATATTATATATGAAGAAGAAAATAATATTAACTATAACAACAATGAACCTTGGGGCTATAACGATAATAACAGTGATGTTGTAATAAACATAAACACTTCACCGAGATGGGGTTATTATACTGAGTGGGATAGCTTTAGTTTATATGGTTATCGTAACTTCAACAATCCATGGTGGGGACCGAGATTCTATGGTTATGGCTGGGGGTATCACAATTACTGGAACTCTCCTTACGACTACAGAAGGCTTAATAACCCATATTATAGAAATCACTACTATAACAATCGTTATTATAGACCTTATAGAGGAGCAAATTATTATAGAGGTTATAGAACTGTATCAAACTCAAGAAGAGGAACAACTAGCTATAATAGAGGTTATAAAAACAATAACCGAAATTACTCTACCTCTAGAAGATCATCAAAAACCTACAGAAGAAGTAACACTAAACTTACACGTTCTACAAAAGATGTAAAGTCACGAAAAAACAAACGAATTAAAAAACCAACAAGAGGGAGTTCTAATAAAAGATACACAAAAGGATATAACCCTAACGGAAACAGATCTGTAAAAGGAACAAGAGGTAACCGAAGTAGTCGTAGTAGTTCTACAAGAGGTACTAAAAACAACAGATCTTATTCTAAATCGAACAAAGGAAGCTCTTCTAGTTACAGAAAAAGTAAACAGCCTAAGAGCAATAGTAACTATTCTTCGCGAAGCAAAAGCTCAAGAAGTTACTCTGCTCCAACTAGAAGTTCACGTAGCTCTTCATCTAGAAGTAGTTCCAGTAGAAGTTCAAGAAGCTCTTCTAGTAGCAGAAGCTCTAGGGGCGGTAGGAGATAATTATAATCCATTTTTCTAAATAGATTTTAAAACTAATTAACAAAAAACATGAAAAGAATTTTAATTTTCGCGACTCTGATCGCTAGTACTTATAGTGCCTTTTCTCAATCATTAAGCTATAATGATTTAGGTATTCTTTTTTCTAAAGATGGCAATTACGGAACAGCTCGTTTTGAAAGTATGAGTGGCGCATTCGGTGCTTTAGGAGGTGATATTTCTGCTTTTAGCGTTAACCCTGCAGGTGCTGCCGTTGCGCAAAAAAGTGTATTTTCAGTAACTCTAGGCAACAGAAACACCGAGTATTCATCTATGTATTACGGTAACACCACAAACACACAAGACAATTATTTTGACGTTAGCCAAGCTGGTGGTATTTTAACTTTTGACACCGCTTATAACAGTGATTGGAATCGTTTTGCATTAAGTTTTAATTACAGAATTAAAAAAGATTTTAACGCATTTTATTCAGCTGAAGGTAATAGTAATCGCCTATTCTACAACGAACATGTTGCTGACACAAAACCCACAAAAACACAGTTTGATGCAAGTGTCGACCAATATAACTCTAGCAAAACAGAAGGTGAAGCAAGTGTATTTAATATAGGGTTCTCTGCCGTACACCAAAACAAATTATTTGTAGGAGCCTCTTTAAACTTTCATGATTTAGAGTTTTACAGAGAAGCTTATTTTAATGAAGTTAATGACGATGTTGACGGGAATATTTTAGATGTAGAAAGTTATACAGAAACTTACATACAAGGAAGCGGATTTTCTCTTGGCTTAGGTTTCATCTATAAAGTAAATCAAAACATAAGAATTGGTTTAGCTTATGAAACTCCAACTTGGTATCAAGAAGTTATTGAAGATTATTATGATGAATTGATAATGAATGAAGTTGATGCTTTAAATATTGATGAAGATTTTGATGTTATTGGTCCAGATTCTTATGCTTATAAATTTAAATCACCTGGAAGACTAACTGCCAGTGGTGCTTATATTTTTGGTAAACAAGGTTTAATTAGTGTTGATTACACCTATAAAGATTATAAAAATATTAAATTTAATGATGGTGATTTTAATCAAGAAAACGCAAACTTCTCAAATGACTATCGAAATACACACGCTTTAAACATTGGTACAGAATGGCGTTTCGACAAAATGAGTATTCGAGGTGGATATCATTATGAAAAGGACCCAAACTTACTTATAGGAGGCAATACCAATAAAGATAATATCAAAGGATATTCAGCTGGTTTAGGTTACAACTTCGAAAACATGAAGTTTGATTTATCTTACAGTAATTACGAAAACAGACAATATTATACAATCTATAATCCTGGTGATTTAAATATAGATAACAATACTAGTAGAATTTCAGGAACCATTACTTTTAGCCTATAATTCTATCCTAAACAATATATATAAAACATCCTGCTTTTGCAGGATGTTTTATATATACATATCTCACTTTTTTACCGTAATTTTGCACTTTACTTTACAACCTATGAGCACACTAAAAATAACATTACAAGAAACTAATAACGAAACCATTCTTAAATTTGTGAGTAACAAAATTTTAGTAAACGGTGGTAGTTACGAGTTTAACAATATAGACGAAGCTAAAAATTCACCTTTAGCACAACAACTTTTTTACCTTCCTTTTGTAAAAAAAATACTAATCACAGCTAACTTTATTGCTATTCAGCGTTTTGATATTGTTCAATGGGATGATGTTGAAGAAGAAGTTCGCCAACAAATAGAAAACTATTTACAAGAAGGTAATACGCTTGTACAAGAGGAAATAACTAAAAAAGATGCTGTTGAAGTGTATGCTGAAGTTACGCCAAACCCGGCTGTAATGAAGTTTGGTTCAAACAAAGCACTTACGCAAACAGATGTTGAGTTTAAAAACATTGAAGAAGCTAGTAAATCATCTCCTTTAGCAACAGAATTATTTGGATTCTCATTTGTTAAAGAAATTTTCATTTCTGAAAACTACGTATCTATTACAAAATACGATATGATAGAATGGAATGAAGTTCATCAAGAAATTCGTTCATTTATTAGAACCTATATTCAAGACGGAAAAACAATTATACAAGAACTTCCGAAACAGCAAACAACGCAAAATGTTGAAATTCCGAAAGAATATTTAACAGAGACAGAAGCTAAAATAGTTGACATTTTAGATGAATACATAAAACCTGCTGTAGCTTCAGACGGAGGAAACATTGCATTTCAATCCTACGATAAAGAAACAAAAAGAGTGAGTGTAATTCTTCAAGGCGCTTGTAGCGGATGCCCGTCATCAACTGTTACTTTAAAAAATGGTATTGAAACCATGCTTAAAGATATGCTACCAAATCAGATTAACGAAGTAGTTGCTATTAACGGATAATTTTAAAATCACATGTCTAAAACCATCAAACCATACAAAAATTCTGAATTAGGAAAAAAAGAACAAGTAGCAAAAATGTTCGATAATATTTCTGAAGATTACGATGGCTTAAACCGCGTTATCTCTTTAGGAATTGATGTAAGTTGGCGAAAAAAAGTGGTGAAATTAGTTGGCGAAAATAATCCGCAGCAAATATTAGATATTGCTACCGGAACAGGCGATTTAGCTTTAATGATGGCGAAATTAAATCCGCAAAGAATTGTAGGTTTAGATATATCTGCAGGAATGCTAGAAGTTGGAAAACAAAAAATAGCAAAAGCAGACTTAAGTGATAAGATTGAAATGATTGTTGGCGATAGCGAAGACATGCCTTTTGATGATAATACTTTCGATGCCATTACAGTTTCTTTTGGAGTTCGTAATTTCGAAAACCTAGACAAAGGTTTAACTGAAATATACCGTATTTTAAAACCCGGAGGTAAATTTGTGGTCTTAGAAACCTCTAACCCTACTAAGTTTCCTTTTAAACAAGGTTATAAGTTTTACACCAATTTTATCTTACCCATTATTGGTAAAATATTTTCAAAAGACAAAGTTGCTTACTCTTATTTATCAGAAAGTGCAAATTCTTTTCCTTTTGGAGAAGCCTTTAACAATATTTTACAAAAAAACGGGTTTAACAATGCAAAGAATTTACCTGTGACTTTTGGAGTCGCATCAATTTATACCGCTTTAAAATAGTATGTTAAAAAAACTTTTGTTCTTCGGATTTTTCGCATTTATCACAATTAGCTTTCAAGCGCAAAGTGAAAAGATATTAAACCTTCCTAGTTTTGATAAACCGATATTTCATTATGGTTTTTACCTAGGTTTAAATAATAATGGATATAAAGTTGCCTACAAACCTAGCTCTTTTAATAATGCTGAGATAGAAGTAAGTTCATCTATTGGGTTTAATGTTGGTTTAATTGCTGATTTAAGGTTACATAACAATATTAACCTA
The DNA here is from genome assembly GCF_029125915.1 of Tenacibaculum bernardetii. NCBI lineage: Bacteria > Pseudomonadati > Bacteroidota > Flavobacteriia > Flavobacteriales > Flavobacteriaceae > Tenacibaculum > Tenacibaculum bernardetii. The sequence goes on along the minus strand of NZ_JAQJCU010000004.1, from coordinate 220,229 downwards.
CGTTTTGAGCCTGGTTTAATGTCTAACACTAAAACATTGCGTTTTAAACATATTGTTGGAACAGAAAATCAGAAAGAAAGAGAAGTCGGTGCCACATATTTACGTCTACCTTTTATCTTAAAACTTAGCACCAACAGGCTTAATAATATTAGACCTTATGTATTAGGAGGTATATCATATGATTATAATTTTTCTAGTAACGAAAGTAATAGTGATGATAATTTTGGTGGTGAATTTAGAACCACTTCTAGCAATATAATGTACGAAGTTGGTATTGGAATAGATATTTACTTAAGTTACTTTAAGTTCTCCCCTTCTATTAGAGGAGTATTTGCTGTTAATAACGAAGCTGCTTACGATAATACAAGCCCAAGTCAATGGACAGATCCTATTGACTTCTTAGGTACAAGAGGAGTGTTTTTACACTTATCTTTCGAATAACAAAAAGCCACTGTTAACAGTGGCTTTTTTATGCTCTTAATTTACTTAAAAGAAAAAATGACTTCCGTTACCGGAAGTCATTTTAGTTAACTACTAGATGATAGATCCCCCCGAATCTATCATCTAGCAGTTTGACACCTCTTTTTTAATTAAGTCACTTTTTTTACAAAAAAAATGACCATCTTTCGATGGTCATAACGACAAAGATAAATCTTTATCTATAAGATAGAAGTCCCCCGAAATCTATCATTTTCTTAATTTACTTTTCATTATTATCAACAAATATAAAATAAAAACCGACAAATCATTAATTTTTAACAACTATTTTACTGTCTACCACCTCCTTAATAGGAAAAACAACTTTTCCTTCAGCTGTTTTAATGGTTAAACAAATATTATCTATAGCTATTACAACACCTTCAACATCACCTATAATAACTTCTTTACCAATACTTACATTTTTCCTCGAATAATAACCATAAAGTAATCTTGCAACCACCTCTTTTGCTCCTAAACCAAAGGCTAAAGTGAATGCTAACAGAACAGAACCTATTAAAAGAGTTAGGTTGCTTTTAATTACTGATGTATCTACACCTGCTTGATCTAGTGCTGTTATTGACAGAAAAACTACTATTAAATAAAAAGCGATATTTCCTACAAGGTTTCCTCCTGATATTTCTAACGATTTAAACATTGTTTGTATTGCCTTCTTAACCATTGTACCTAAATAGGCCCCAGCTACAAAAATACCTAACGCTGTTAATAGTTTTGGTAGATATGCAAAAAAGCTTGTAATACCTTCTGAAACCACTATCAAACCAAAGATATTAGATCCAGCCATTACAAAGGTTAAAATTAAAAACCATTTTAAAACCGCGAGTATTGCATTTGTTAATACTATATTTATGGTAGAATTACCAAATATTTGAGTTTCACTTAATTTTTTAGACCATTCATCAATCTTTGTTTTTGTTAATGCTTTTCTAACAATAAACAAAAAGAGTTTGATGATTAACCAAGCTAATATAACAAAGCCAATAAAGCCAAGTACTGTTGGTAATGAATCAATAATATTCTGAAAAATATTTTTAAAAGGCTTAATAATATCAATTTGTAATATAATCATAGTTTCGTATTGGTTCTGTTATTCGTTGCTGTTAAATTCATTTTTAGATGCACCACCACCTAATAAATCAGCAATTGTACTTGGGTATTTAACCACAAATAAATCAGCGATATCTATCGATAGTTTAATCATTGCCACATCGTTTAGCACTTTTCCTTTAAGTGCCTCTGGCAATTCTTCGTTATGTAATATTTTCTTAAATGGGTTCTCCATAATTATTACAGTGCATTATATGCTTTTATAACTTTTTCTTTTGCTCTTTTTAAACGCATTTTTACTGCGCTTACTCCTAATTCTAATGCTTCTGAAATTTCCTTAATACTCATATCATCTTGATATTTCATTAATAAAATCATCTTTTCTGAAACCTGTATTTTCTCGAGTGCCTTTGCTAACTTATCAGCTTTTAACTCAAATAACGAAGCATCATCAATTTCATCGTCATTACTATCTTCTTTAATATTATCTGTTACAACAGTTACTTTTTCTTTTTTCTTCTCTTTATTTCTTTGTACATAATTTACACAAAAATTATAGGTGAAAGAATACAACCATGTAGAAAACTTAGACCTTCCTTTAAAAGTTCTTAATTTTATAAATAATTTAATGAACACATCATGTGTTAAATCTTGGGCCTCTTCTTTATTATTTGAAAAACCATAACATTTGTTATACACAATACCAGCGTATCGGTCATATAAAACAGCGAATAAATGAGTGTCATTTTTTTCTACTATTTTACTAACTAGCTCCTCATCGCTTAGTTTTGTATCATCAATGGGTTTCAATAGCTAATTTTGGTTCTAGATTTGTAATTCGGTATCTAAATAATTTAGACACTACTTTACAAAAAAGGTTACTATATATTTGTTCTATGTTACAAATTTAACACTTCAATATCAATAAAAAGTTTTTTTTAAAAGAAAATATAATATGCAGTTATTATAGTTCATTATAAATTTTTTTAACTTTTTCTTTTGTTCTTTTCAAACGCATTTTTACTGCGCTATCTCCTATATTTAATATTTTTGAAATTTCTTTAATACTCATTTCTTTTTGATACTTCATGAGTAATATTTTCTTTTCTGAAACATATAACATGTCTAAGCTTCTTTGTAATTTATCAATCTTTAGCTCAAAATAGAAAATACTGTCTATTTCATCTTGATTAGTTTTTTCCTTAATATCATCTGTTGCGATAGTTACTTTTTCTTTTTTTCTCTCTTTATTTCTTTGTACATAATTCACACAGAAGTTATAGGTAAAGGAATATAACCATGTAGAAAATTTAGACATACCTTTAAAATTTTTTATTTTTAAAAATAACATAACAAATACATCTTGTTTTAAGTCTTCTGCTTCTTGTTTGTTTTTAGAAAAACCATAACAATTAATATATACGAACTTTGAAAAGCGTTGATATAATTCTGCAAAAAGTATGTTATTATTAGTTCTAATTATTTCAAAAACTAAATCTTCATCTGTCATTTCTAATACTATATCATTCATTCTATCTATATATTTACTACACAAATTAAATAAACGATTAATCTCAAAAAATTTAAAAACGTTTAAACAGCATCTTATATCTTCAAAAGAGCATAATCTATCGATGAATTGTTTAAAACATATATTTAGAAAAAAACTTGTTTTTTTGTAACATTATTGAAGCATCATACGTATAACTTAATGTAGACGGATTGATGAATTAAAAATATTACTTAATTAGATGAGACAACTAAAGATTACCAAGCAGGTTACTAATAGAGAAACCGCATCATTAGATAAATATTTACAAGAAATAGGAAAGGTAGATTTAATTACTGCTGACGAAGAAGTTGAATTAGCGCAAAGAATTAAAGCTGGTGACCAAAGAGCATTAGAAAAATTAACAAAGGCTAACTTGCGTTTCGTTGTTTCGGTAGCAAAGCAATATCAAAATCAAGGTTTAACATTACCTGATTTAATTAATGAAGGTAACTTAGGTTTAATTAAAGCGGCAAAACGTTTTGATGAAACTCGTGGTTTTAAATTTATCTCTTATGCTGTATGGTGGATTCGTCAATCGATATTACAAGCATTAGCAGAACAATCTCGTATTGTACGTTTACCGTTAAACAAGATTGGTTCTATCAACAAGATTAATAAAATGTATGCTTTCTTAGAGCAAGAAAACGAAAGACCGCCAAGTCCTGAAGAAATTGCTAAGAAGTTAGATATGACAGTGAACGATGTAAAAGAGTCTATGAAAAACTCTGGTCGTCACGTATCAATGGATGCTCCTTTAATTGAGGGTGAAGACTCTAACCTGTACGATGTATTAAACTCAGGTGAATCTCCAAACCCAGATAAAACATTATTACATGAATCTTTACGTATCGAAATTAACCGTGCGTTAGAAACATTAACACCTCGTGAGGCTGATGTTGTAAAATTATACTTCGGTTTAGGAGAACACCAACCAATGACTTTAGAAGAAATCGGTGAAACGTTCGATTTAACTCGTGAACGTGTGCGTCAGATTAAAGAAAAAGCTATCAGAAGATTAAAACATACTTCTAGATCTAAAATATTAATGACCTACCTAGGCTAGCACAATCACAGATTACATTAAGTATCACACTCATGCGCTATCAAGCATGGAAGATATATAAAACTCTCGAATTCATTTTCGGGAGTTTTTTTATTTGAAGCTATTTCCCGCTTTCCTCTCTATCTTTTTATGCTGCTATTCCGAAGCTTGCATTTTACAAACTTTAGTAATCTTATAATTAAAAAGTAGATTGCTTCGTACCTCGCAATGACGCTTATTTATTTTAAGCATAAAAAGGATGTCACTTCAAATACAAAATATTCAACGACGCTATAAAATATAAAAGTGGAGTTAATCCGGACTAAACTTAAACCTTTTACAATGGCATACTTTTAATTTTTGCTAGAATTCAAATTGTATGAAACGGCAAGCATCCAAAGAACGTAGTGGTCTGGATACAATAGTGGAATACAATGCTAGAATTCAAAAAAATTAAAATAAGACTAGATTTTTGTTTCTTTTCAGCAATGGAAAAGAAAAAAAGAGAATTAAAATTACCATTCTTATATTTAAATTTCAAAAAGCAAAGCCTAATTAATTATCTTTACACTACATAACAACACAACAACAAACAAATGAGTAAATTAATTGCACCATCAATTTTAGCGGCAGATTTTGCAAATCTTCAAAGGGACATCGAAATGGTAAACAATAGTGATGCCGATTGGTTTCATATTGATATTATGGATGGTGTTTTTGTACCAAACATATCTTTCGGAATGCCTGTTTTAAAAGCGATAACGAAACACGCCAAGAAAACAATCGATGTACATTTGATGATTGTTAATCCTGATCAGTACATTCAAACATTTGCAGATTTAGGAGCCGATATTTTAACGGTACATTACGAAGCTTGTACACATTTACATAGAACAATTCAAGCTATAAAAGCTGCAGGAATGAAAGCCGGAATTGCCTTAAACCCACACACACCAATTGCTGTTATAGAAGACGTAATTGCCGATTTAGACTTGGTTTGTATTATGAGTGTAAATCCTGGTTTTGGCGGACAATCTTTCATAGAAAACACCTATAAAAAAGTAACTCAATTAAAACATTTAATCGAGTTTTCGAATTCTGAGTGTCAAATAGAAATAGACGGAGGAGTAACCGATCAAAACGCGAACAAACTTATTGAAGTTGGCGCTGATGTTTTAGTAGCTGGTAGCTATGTTTTTAAAAGTGATGCTCCTACCGAAACTATTAAAATACTAAAAGAATTGGCTAACTAAAACTAAAATAAATTGATAGAAAAAATTAAACAACATTACGGTTACTTATTTGAAGATGATTTAATTAACGAAATCGCTAATGTTGCCGTTTATAAAGAATTTGAAGAAGACACAATTATTATTGATGTTGATAGTAATATGGTTTCTATTCCTTTAATAATTAATGGAGCCATAAAAATTTTAAGAGAAGATAAAGAAGGTGATGACTTGGTTTTATATTATATAGAAAAGGGAGATACTTGTGCAATGACACTTTCTTGTTGTATGGGAGAAACAAAAAGTAAAATCAAAGCAATTGCCGAGACAGATGTTACATTATTAATGATACCTAAAAACAAAATGTCCGAGTGGTTAAGTAAATACAAAAGTTGGCAAGAGTATATTTTACTAAGCTATCATTCTAGACTTAATGAATTCATTGAAGCTGTAGATTCTATTGCTTTTTTAAATATGGATGAGCGTTTATATAAATACCTTAAAGACAAGGCTATGGTCGTTGGCAATGATGTCTTAAATGTTACTCATTTACAAGTAGCTAATGACTTACACACTTCTAGAGTTGTCATCTCTAGATTATTGAAAGCTTTAGAGAAACAATCGAAGATAGAATTACATAGAAATCAAATAAAAATACTAGCTCTTTAATTTTAAGAAAATTAATATGTTATGTAACTTAAGTTACATAACATATTAATTTTCTTATATACTTTAGCACTTTATTAAAAAAGTTCCCCTTTTTATATTCCCCTAAAAAAGCAGTAGATATTTCTACTGCTTTTTTGTTCTTTTTGTGACTGCGAAGGGATTCGAACCCCCAACCATCAGAGCCGAAATCTGATATTCTATCCAGTTGAACTACACAGCCATTATTATTAAGCTAAGCTTTTTTTAACAATCATTGAAATAGTTTTGCCATCAGCCTTTCCTGCTAATTGTTTTGAAACCATCCCCATTACTTTTCCCATATCTTTCATCCCTTCTGCTCCGACTTTAACAATAGTTTCGTTTACCACTTTTTCAATTTCATCTTCAGATAAAGCTTCAGGTAAAAACTGTTCTAAAACGGCTGCTTCTGCCAATTCAGGATCTGCCAAATCTGCCCTACCTTGTTCAGAAAAAACTACGGCACTATCTTTACGTTGTTTTACTTGTTTCTGAATAATTTTCAATTCATCTGCTTCAGAAACTTCACCTGATCCTGTCTCAGTATTTGCCAACATAAAAGCCGATTTTAATGCTCTAAGTGCTGTTAAAGCAACTGTATCTTTCGATTTCATTGCTTCTTTCATCTTATCCATCACTTGTTTTTGTAAACTCATCTTTCTTTTTTTATGATTAAAAAATTCCCGACAAGGCGGGAATTTTAAAAAAGTATATTCTTATTTTATTAATCTACATTATCATGTAAAAACGAATTATTAGAACGTAACAAATCGTTATTATCTGTATTTAATGCAGTATCTGATCTACTAATATCAGAACCTGTATTAATATCTACACCTAATCTTTTGTAGGCTGGTTGACGCTCAATTTCATCAATATTTTTACTAACTTGATCGTTGAACTTATAATTAAACCCTTTCATTTTATCACGTCTTTCTTGCGTTCTTTTTTGCAATTCCGATATGGTAATTTCTAAAGGTGAAACCTCTTCGCTTGTCGTTTCTATATTATTAATTTCTTCTTTAGTTTTAGTCTTCACTTTAAATTGTAAAGCTTCTTCAACTTCCTCTTTTATAACCGGAGTAGAACTTTTACCAATGGTTGGCTGCGCATTAAAATCATCTAAAACATAACGCTTTTCTATTTGATGAACCTGAGGTTTTACTTCATGAGCTACAACTTTTATGTTTTTAATTTCATTTGTTGTTGTTACAATTGGCGCTACTGGTGTAATTTCTTCATATGAATTTACCGGTAAGTCAAACAATAAGTCTTGTTGAACAGGCTGTTGTTGTACTTCTTGCTTAACAACTTCTTGCTCAGCAATATTTGTAATAATAAAATCGTCTTCAGAAATTGTTTCTATAGCAACCTCTTCATAAACAACATTAATGTTTTTTATAGCCTCTGTTGTAGGAATTAAATTTGATTTTGGCGCTTCTTTTTCTTCCTCTAAAACATGAACAACTTTACTAGGTGTTGCTGAAGCAAAAGGTTGATTAAGACCCGGTGCTACTTGTACTTTTTTTTCTCCAAAATTATAGGTAGCTTTTTGTTCATCTTCTAAAGTGTGAACAATTTTTTTTACCTCAGTATCTGTAATTGTTCCTTGTTGATCTGCTGTAAAACCCGTTGCAACAATAGTAACAGCAATACCATCTTCTAAAGATGCATCTTCACCAACTCCCATAATGATGTTTGCGTCATAACCTGCTTCATCTTGAATATAGTCATTAATTTCTCCGATTTCATCTAAAGTAACTTCATTAGCTCCTGAAACAATTAATAATAAAACGTTCTTAGCTCCTGTAATTTTGTTGTCATTTAACAACGGAGAATCTAATGCTTTTACTATGGCGTTTTTAGCTCTGTTATCTCCTGTTTCTTTAGCAGACCCCATAATTGCAGTTCCACTATTAGAAAGTACAGTTTTAGCATCGTGTAAATCAATATTTTGTTTATAGTGATGCGTTATTACTTCAGCAATACCTTTAGCTGCTGTTGCTAAAACTTCATCAGCTTTAGAAAAACCTGCTTTAAAACCTAAGTTTCCGTATACCTCACGTAACTTATTATTATTTATAACAATAAGTGAATCTACATTTTTACGTAGTTCATCTATACCTTTTTGAGCTTGTTTGGTACGCATTCTACCTTCAAACTGAAATGGCATTGTAACGATACCTACCGTTAAAACATCCATATCTTTTGCAATCTTTGCTATAATAGGCGCGGCTCCTGTACCTGTACCACCACCCATACCGGCAGTAATAAATACCATTTTAGTATGCGTGCTTAACATTTGCTGAATCTCTTGAATACTTTCTGCTGCTGCTTGTGCACCAACATCAGGATTCGCTCCTGCCCCTAAACCAGAAGTTAGATGTGCTCCTAACTGAATTTTATTCGGAATAGGACTACTTTCTAACGCTTGCGCATCGGTATTACAAATTACGAAATCTACTCCGTGAATTTGTTTACTAAACATGTGGTCTACAGCATTGCTTCCACCCCCACCAACACCAATCACTTTAATAGCATTCGATTGTGTTTTTGGCATGTCGAATGAAATGTTATTGAATTCTGTACTCATAATAACTTTTCTTTTAATTTTTATTCATTTATATTCTTTTTCTAGGGGATAAAAAAGAACACTTAATTTATATATACTTACTCTGCGTTGTCTAGAAACTCTGAGAATCTTTCTCTGAATTTATCAAAAATAGATTTTGTTTTTCCTCTAACTGCTTGTTTTTTGTCATTCAATTGTTCCGAAACATCCTCTGTATGCACTACATCTTCTGTTTCTGCAACTACTGGTTCCTGAACAACTTCCTCTTCTACAGCCTCATAAGAATCTTTACGCAAACCTTCCATTAACAAACCTACTGCGGTTGCATATGACGGGCTAGATAAAACCTCGTCTGAATCACCTGCTAAGTGCTCATTTGGGTACCCAATACGAACGTCCATTCCTGTAATATATTCTACTAATTGACGTAAATGTTTTAATTCAGATCCTCCTCCTGTTAATACGATTCCTGCAATTAATTTTCCTTTCTGAGTTTCGTGCCCGTAATTTTTTATTTCTAAATACACATGCTCTATAATTTCCTGAACTCGTGCATGAATTATTTTTGATAAATTTTTAAGCGTAATCTCTTTCGGGTCTCTACCTCTTAATCCTGGAATAGAAACAATTTCTGTTTCTTTATTTTCTCCTGGCCATGCAGAACCAAACTTTACTTTTAATAATTCAGCTTGCTTTTCAATTATCGAACAGCCTTCTTTTATATCTTCAGTAATTACATTTCCTCCAAAAGGAATCACTGCTGTATGACGAATAATTCCGTCTTTAAATATTGCTAAATCGGTAGAACCTCCACCTATATCAATCAAAGCAACTCCTGCTTCTTTTTCTTCTTGACTTAAAACTGCTGATGCTGATGCCAATGGCTCTAATGTTATATCTGACAAACTTAAACCAGCACTTTTAACACATCTCCCTATATTTCTGATAGAAGAAACCTGACCAACAACTACGTGAAAGTTAGCTTCTAACCTACCTCCATACATACCAATAGGCTCTTTAATTTCCGCCTGGCTATCTACTTTAAAGTCTTGTGGCAAAACATGAATAATCTCTTCACCAGGAAGCATTACCAATTTATGCACCTGGCTAACCAAGCTTTCAATATCTCCTTCATTAATTACCTCGTCTGATTTTTCACGAGTAATATAATCACTATGATGTAAGCTTCTAATATGTTGCCCAGCAATACCTACAACTACACTTCCTATTTTCTGACCAGAAACACTTTCGGCTTCATCAACTGCCTGCTGAATAGAGTGAATAGTTTGAGTAATATTATTTACCACTCCTCGTTTTACACCTAAACTCTTAGCTTTACCAATACCTAAAACCTCTAATTTGTCGTACTCGTTCTTACGACCAATCATAGCAACAATTTTGGTGGTACCAATATCTAAACCAACTGCAATTTTATTATTTTCCATCTTGCTTTTGTTTTGTGCACACAACTTGGTTGTGGTATTTTACATTTATTGTCTTATAATTTTTAATTGTTTTATCAACCAATGCTTTGTTATAAAAAGCTATTAACTTTTTAAATTTTACATTTATATTTTCTAGCGCTCCAAAAATTATTTGGTAGTCACCACTTCTAACTGTAAAAACATATTCATTAAGCCTATTTTTCTGAATTGCAATAATTTCTTTACTTAAAAAATCATTGTTTTCAATTGCTTTTAGTAAGCTAATTAACTCACTTATATCTTTAACAGTCTCTACTCCTGAAACTAACGGTACTCTTGCTGAAAAATTTACTGATAATGGAATATTAACTCCAAACTTATCCACATAATAAGACTCATTTTTATTAATAATACGAGCTATTGGTGTACGTTGTTTTATCAGCGTTTTTAAGACGCCATTAATTGTTAAAAAAACAGCTGCTTTTTCAACATAAGGATTCTCAGAAACCTTGGTTTCTAAAAGGTGTAAATTTACCACTCTTTTTGGTTGATTTTTAACAAATTTTTTATTTTGTATTAACAATTTATCAACCATACTGTGTGTCAAAAAGTTATTGTCACCTGCCTCAAATTCAACCACAGTATTTTCTACCTTTTTAACCCCATTTTTACCAGTTGTAAAGCCGTATAAAAAGCCTAGAAACACTAGTAACACGAAAAAAGAAAGATATGTTGCTACTTTTTTCATTCTTAAATATTATATTTTTTCTCTAAACTATTCTTTACTTCATCAACCAATAAACCAATATCTCCCGCTCCTAACATTACTATAATTTTCGATTCAGATTTTAAGATTTCTCTCTCTAAGTTTCCTTTAGATACCAACGCCTTATTAACTGAATTTATTTTATCTAATAACCAAGCAGCAGTAACTCCTTTTATAGGCAACTCTCTTGCCGGATAAATATCTAACAACAACACTTCATCAAACTTAGAAAGTGCTACTGCAAAATCTTCTACAAAATCTTTTGTTCTCGTATATAAATGCGGTTGAAAAACAGCCAACACTTTTTCTTTCGGATACATTTCTCGCACAGAATGTTCTACGGCATTAATCTCTGTTGGATGATGTGCATAATCATCAATCAATACTATATTTTCTGTTTTTATTTTATATGAAAACCTACGTTGAACTCCTTTAAAAGTTCTTAATTGTTCTTTAATATTCTCTAAAGAAACGCCATATACATCAGCCATTGCTAAAGCAGCCAAAGCATTCATCATATTGTGTTTTCCTGGCAAATGGAATTCTATATTTTTTATTTCTGATGCTGGTGTTTGCACATCAAAAACATACTTTCCTGTTTCAACTTTTACATTATATGCTTTATAATCTGCAACTTCATCCACAGCATATGTTAATCCTTTTAAAGGCAATCCTTTTGCTACAATTAAAGTATCAGAAACTTTATTTGCAAATTCTCTAAACGACTGTTGCAACATTTCATTTTCTCCATAAATATCTAAATGATCCGCATCCATAGAGGTAACGCACGCAATATTTGGAGATAACTTTAAAAATGAACGATCAAACTCATCTGCCTCTACAACTGATATTTTATCTTCCCCTAAAATTAAATTCGAGTTATAGTTTTCTGCAATTCCACCTAAAAAAGACGTTGCCTTTTCAGGCTGCATTATATGACCTAAGATTGAAGACGTTGTGGTTTTACCATGCGTACCTGCAACACCTAAACAAAAAGTATTTTTTGTTATTTCTCCTAAAATCTCAGCTCTTTTTAAAATCTCAAATCCGCTATTAATAAAATAATTTAATTCTTGATGCATACTCGGAATCGCAGGTGTATAAACCACCAACGTTTGTTTTTTATCTAAACAAGAAATATCGATATTTTTAACAGCATCTTCAAAATGGATTTTCACACCAATTTCCTCCAACTTCTTAGTAATCGAACTTGGTGTTTTATCGTATCCAAACACTTGCTTTCCGTTCACAGCAAAATAACGAGCAATAGCACTCATACCGATTCCTCCGATACCTATAAAATAAACGTTATGTATTGTTTTTAAATTCACCTATTTATTAATTTTTCTACCTCGTTAACAATATCACTCGTTGCATTAGGTAATGCTAACTCATTTATATTTTCGCTTAAACTTTGCTGTTTTCCTTTATCTTTTAATAATGTTTCTATTACAATCGGGAAAGTATCTAGTTCGCTTTCTTTAACTAAAATAGCACCATGTTTATCTACAATAGATTTCGCGTTTTTTGTTTGATGATCTTCTGCCACATTAGGTGACGGAATAAAAACAGTTGGTTTACCTACAATACACAATTCAGAAACCGAACTTGCTCCTGCCCTTGAAACCACAAAATCTGCCGCCGCATAGGCTAAATCCATTCTATTTAAAAACTGATGTACTTGCACATTTTCAACTTCATTATATTTTTTATAATCATCAAAATACAACTTACCACATTGCCAGATTAATTGAATATTTTGATTTTTAAAAAAGGTTAAATTCGACGCTATTAATTCATTTATTTTTCTTGCCCCTAAACTTCCTCCTAAAATTAGCATTGTTTTTTTAGAAGTATCTAATTCAAAAAACTCCTTTCCTTCTGCAGTTTTTGTATGAATACTTAACAAATCTTGACGAACAGGATTTCCTGTTTTTACAATTTTATCCTTCGGAAAAAAACGCTCTAAATTATCATAAGCAACACATATTTTACCTGCTTTTTTACTTAGTAACTTATTTGTAATTCCTGGATATGAATTTTGCTCCTGTACAACTGTAGGAATTCCTTTTTTATTAGCAACCATTAACGTTGGTCCGCTTGCAAAACCACCAGTGCCAATCACTATGTTTGGTTTAAATTTTTTGATAATTCTATGCGCTTTCCATAAGCTGCTCAGCAACTTAAAAGGAAACATTAAATTAGCAACTGTCAACTTTCTTTGAATACCTGAGATCCACAATCCTTTTATATTATAACCAGCTTGTGGAACTTTTTCCATCTCCATTTTATCCTTCGCTCCAACAAACAAAATATTAGCCGCTGGATAACGGACTTTTATTTCGTTTGCAATTGCTATTGCCGGATAAATATGCCCGCCTGTACCACCACCACTTATAATAACGTTAATCGATTGTTTCATGTAAGACACTTAAAGGATTATCATCTAGAATTGTTTCTTCTGTTTCATTTTTATGAGCACTAACACTCAATATCATTCCCAAAGCAAAACAAGTCATCCAAATAGAGGTACCTCCACTACTAATTAGTGGTAATGTTTGCCCTGTTACTGGCAATATGTTTACAGCTACAGCCATATTAATCATTGCCTGAAAAACAATTGGTATCCCTACTCCCAACACCATCAATGTCGCAAAGATTGTAGTTGCTTTTTTAGCTGTTATTAAAATTCTAAATAGCAATAAAAAATAAATGAATACAACAATAACAGCTCCTACCAAACCATATTCTTCAACAATAATCGCATATATAAAATCGGAAGATGACTGCGGTAAAAAGTTTTTCTGAACACTTTTTCCTGGTCCATTTCCTAACATACCGCCAGTGGCTATTGCTATTTTTGCTTTTTCTACTTGGTAATTCTCTTTTCCGCCTGAATCAGAAAACCCTTCTAACCTACTCTGCCAAGTACTTACTCTGTTTGGCATTGCATCTGGAAAAGCCTTTGCTACAAGTATGAAAAAAAGCAACGAGAAAAGGCCTAACCCTAATATATACCCTATATACTTTAATGGATATCCTCCTATAAAAGCTAATAATAAAATCATAAAAAAAACAATAGCTGTTGTAGAGAAGTTCGCAGGAAGCACCAACAATAGTATTAAAGCTACAGGCAACCACAGTTGAACTAAACTATCTCTAAACGATATTAATTTCTCTTTATTTTTTGCTAAATATCTAGATACATATACCATTAACACTAAGCCTGCCAACGTAGAAGTCTGAAAACCAATACCTACAAACGGTATACGAATCCACCTACTTGCGTTCGCCCCTCCAATTGTTGTTCCTTGAGCCAATGTAAAACCCAATAACAGCACCACTATCGGTAACATTATAACTGAACCTCCACTGAAATACCTATACGGAACTTTATGTACCCCATAAATTACCGCAAAACCAGTAATTAATAAGACAACATGCTTTACTAAATGCCCTAATGTAGAACCATTACCAACCACATAAACTAAATTGGTACTAGCACTGTAAATAGGCATAAATGAAAATATTGCCAACACAGCAACAATAGCCCAAATAGCCCTGTCTCCTTTTATATGTTGAAAAATGGTTTTCATTAATCTACTTATTTTTATAAATTTTTAATAGCTTCTTTAAACTTATTACCTCTGTCCTCGTAGTTTTCAAACAAATCAAAACTAGCGCATGCTGGAGATAACAAAACAACATCTCCTGCTTTTGCTACTTTATTTGCAACCTTAACAGCTTCTTCCGCTCCAGCTGTCTCAACCATAACGTCTACAACACTACCAAAGGTTTCTATAATCTTTTCATTATCTAAACCTAAACAAACAATTGCTTTTACCTTCTCTCTTACCAATGGTAATAAATCGGTATAATCGTTTCCTTTATCAACTCCTCCAACTATCCAAACTGTAGGGCTATCCATACATTCTAATGCATAAAAAACAGCATTTATATTTGTAGCTTTACTATCGTTGATAAATTGTACACCATTAATTTTTTGCACATATTCTAAACGATGCGCTACACCCTCAAAATCCAATAAACTTTCAGCTATTGTTTCTTTTCTTACCTGTAACAATCTTGCAGCCATAGATGCAGCCATTGCATTTTTAGTGTTGTGTTTTCCTTTTAATGCTAATTCAGAAACGTTCATCAATATTTCTTCTGTTGTTAATTTCATTATTATTTTATCTTGTCTTAAAAAAGCACCATATTCTAATTCTTTTTCAACCGAAAAAGGCACTTTTTTTGCGTTAACTTTATTTTTACTTAACCAATTTTGTATCGCTTCATCATCTGCATCATATATTAAAAAATCGTCTTTCGTTTGATTTTTTGTTATTTGAAACTTTGATGCTATATACTTATCAAAACTATACTCGTATCTATCTAAATGATCTGCTGATATATTTGTTATAATTGCAATATGTGGTTTAAACTCTATAATTCCATCTAACTGAAAACTACTTAATTCTAACACATATTCACTGTAATCTCTCTGTGCAACCTGCTGCGCAAAACTATCACCTATATTTCCTCCTACACCAACGTTTAATCCCGCTCTTTTAAGTACATGACCTGCTAACAGAGTGGTCGTTGTTTTTCCGTTTGAACCCGTAATTCCGATTATTTTTGCCTTTGTAAATTCAGCCGCAAATTCAATTTCAGAAATTACTTTTATTCCTTTTGAAATCAATTCTTGAACTAACTTTACGCCATCAGGAATACCAGGACTTTTCATTACTACATCGGCATTAAAAATTTCACTTTCTGTATGCTTATTTTCTTCAAAATCGATTGAATTATGTAAAAGAACTTTTTTGTACCTCTCTGCAATACAACCTTTATCAGAAACAAAAACTTCAAATCCTTTTTCTTTTCCTAATAATGCTGTACCAACACCACTTTCTCCTCCGCCAAGAGCTACCAACCTTTTCATTTTATCTTAATTTCAAGGTTATAATAGTTAACACAGCTAATAAGATTCCCACAATCCAAAAACGGGTAACTATTTTACTTTCGTGGTAATTTAATTTTTGATAATGATGATGTAATGGTGCCATTTTAAAAATTCTCTTTCCTACTCCAAATCGTTTTTTGGTGTATTTAAAATAAAACACCTGAAGAATTACTGATAAATTCTCAACGACAAAAATTCCTGCTAAAATTGGCAACAATAATTCTTTACGAATTGCAATAGCAATAACCGCTATAATTCCTCCGATTGTTAAACTACCTGTATCTCCCATAAAAACCTGTGCAGGATATGTATTGTACCAAAGAAACCCAATTAAAGCGCCTGCAAATGCGAATATAAATACTGTCATTTCTCCAGAATTTGGGATATACATTACATCGAGATAATCTGCAAAAATTATATTTCCTGATACCCATGCAAATATTGCCAATGCGATCACCATAATTGCGGATGTACCAGCCGCTAACCCGTCGATTCCATCTGTTAGGTTTGCGCCATTTGATATTCCGGTTACAATAAAAACAACTACGAAGATGAAAACAACCCATCCGTATTTTTCATAACCATCACCTAAAAAGTTAAACGCTTTTGCATAATCTAATTCATTGTTCTTTAAAAACGGAACGGTTGTTTTTGTTGATTTATGTGCCTCACCAAAAACCTTTACTTTTCCGTTTACTTGCTCTACTTGTTGTAAAATAGGAAGCTGCTCTTTAATTGTTACATCTGGATGAAAATAAAGCATAGAACCTACAATTATTCCTAAGCCGACTTGGCCTAACACTTTAAATTTACCCTTTAAGCCTGCCTTATCTTTTTTAAATACTTTTATATAATCATCCGTAAAACCTATCACCCCCATCCAAACGGTAGTAATTAACAAGATGACGATGTAAATGTTTTCTAATTTTGCCAATAACAAAACCGGTACTAAAGTGGCAAGAATTATAATAAGTCCGCCCATCGTTGGCGTTCCTGCTTTTTGCACCTGCCCCATTAAACCTAAATCCCTTACTGTTTCACCAATTTGTTGTTTTCTTAAAAAATTAATTATTTTTTTCCCGAATATAGTTGATATCAACAAAGACAAAATAAATGCGATTGCAGCACGAAACGTAATAAACTGAAACACACTTGCTCCTGTTAAATTAAATTCACTCTCTAAATATTGAAATATATAATACAGCATGCTCTATGTGTTTTTTAGTTGATTGAAACAATTCTCTACTTCCTCTAAATCATCAAAATGATGTTTTACACCATTTATATCTTGATAATTTTCATGTCCTTTTCCTGCAATCAATATTATATCTCCTTTTACTGCCAATTTGCATGCTGTTTTAATTGCTTGCTTTCTATTTACAATCGACAATGTTTTTTTATAGTTTTCTGGAGACACTCCTGCTTCCATTTCATCAATAATCACCTGAGCATCTTCTGTCCTTGGATTATCTGAGGTAAAAATCGCCTGACCACTTAGTTGAGAAGCAATCAACGCCATTTTTGGTCGCTTTGTTTTATCCCTGTCACCTCCACAACCTATGACAGTAATTACCTTTTCGTTACCTGTACGGATATCATTTATAGTTTGTAACACATTTTTAAGTGCATCTGGTGTGTGCGCATAATCAACAACAGCAGTTACTCCGCCATCTGATACCGTATACTGAAAACGCCCATCTACACTTTCTAACTCACTTATAAGTCTTAAGATTTCTAATTTCTCTAAGCCTAATAAATCTGCAACTCCAAAAATTGCCAATAAATTAGAAGCGTTAAATTCACCGATTAACTTAGTCCAAACCTCAATATTATTGATCGTTAATAAACTTCCCGAAAAACTTTTTTCTAACACTTTAGCTTTAAAATCACCCAATGTTTTTAAAGCATATGTTTGCTTGTTTGCTTTGGTATTTTGTAGCATTATTTGCCCGTTCTTATCATCAATATTCACCAATGCAAATGCTGATTTTGGTAACGAATCAAAAAATGATTTTTTTACATCTCTATACTCTGCAAATGTTTCGTGATAATCTAAATGATCGTGCGATAAATTCGTAAAAACACCGCCTGCAAAAACGAGTCCTTCTGTTCTTTTTTGATGAATACCATGAGAACTAACTTCCATAAAGCAATACTCAACACCTGCATCAATCATTAACGATAAGTATTTATTTATCGCTAGAGAATTTGGTGTTGTATGTGTTGACTTATGCGTTTCATCAGCAACCATTATTTTAACTGTTGATAATAAACCAACTTTATAACCTGCTTTTTTAAATAACTGATATAATAAGGTAGCTATTGTTGTTTTTCCGTTTGTACCTGTAACACCTACCAATTGTAATTTACTTGACGGATTCTCATAAAAATTGGCAGCCATAATTGCTAATGCAATATTAGAATCATTAACCTCAACATAAGTTACCCCCTCTTTTTTATCCGCAGGAATACTTTCACAAACAACAACAGTGGCACCTAAGTTCAATGTTTTTTCTATAAACTGATGCCCATCAACAGTAACTCCTTTTTGCGCAACAAACAAGTCGTTTTTTTGCACCAATCGGCTATCAAACTGAATATTGTTGATTGCAACATCAGTATCTCCATAAATTTTATTTACAGCTACTTTATATAATATATCTTTTAACTTTCTCAATTATGATAACTTTAAATAAACAGTTGCTCCTTTTGACACTTTTAGCCCATTATCTATAGATTGCTCTGTTACTTTTCCCATTCCTGAGAACCTAACCTTTAATCCCATATTTTCTAATAAAGCAACCGCATCCATTCCACTCATACCTAAAACCCTAGGCATAATTGTTTTATATTTTCTTAATTTCTTATAATAATCCTGGTATTCATTATCAATACTTGCTGATGAAATCTCATCAGATACTAATTGATTATTTACAGGAGTTGTTGTATATATTTTCTGTGCGATATCCTTAAAAACAGGAGCAGCAACTATAGCTCCGTAATATCCTTTTTCCTTCTTCGGACTATGAACAACTACGATACATGAGTATTTAGGCACATCTGCAGGAAAAAAACCAGCAAAAGATGCTACGTATTTTTTACTAGAATAATGACCATAAACAGTTTTACCATTTTCATCCTTGTACTTAGGAATCCATTTTTTTGCCGTCCCTGTTTTACCTGCCATAGAAAAATTTGAAGAATACACATTCATTGCCGTACCTTTTTCTACAACATTTTCCATAACTTTTCTCACCTTATTCAGGGTCGTTTGAGAGGCTATTTTTTCTTTTAAAACCTGAGTACCAAAACTTTTCTCCGTTTTCCCACCAACTCTTAACTCTTTAACAAAGTAAGGTTTTACCAGTTTTCCGTTATTAGCAACAGCGTTATAAAAAGCCAATGTTTGTAATGGTGTAAGAGAAACTCCATACCCCCAAGCCATCCATTCTAATGAAATCGGACTCCAACTTTTTTCTGAAGAATTCGGAATGTACGGTTTACCTTCTCCTTTTATTTTAACACCAGTTAACTGGTCTAAACCAAAAGACTTAATCCGTTTTGTAAATTTCTCAGGGTTTTTATCGTAATGTTTTTTAATTGTTTTTACAATACCAACATTAGAAGAAACCTCAAAAACACGCGCTAATGATATTTTACCATATCCACCTCTTTTACTATCCTCTACCTTTCTGTTGTTAATATAAATTCTACCTTTTTCGCAATCAACTACATCCGAAGTATCAGCAACTTTATCTTCTAAGGCAGCCATTAAACTTGCTAGTTTAAATGTAGAACCAGGCTCGTGGCTTTCCCAAACTGCGTAATTTCTTTTTTCGTAGTATTTTCCTTTAGACGTTCTTCCTAAATTCGAAATTGCTTTTATCTCACCCGTTGCTACTTCCATCACCACTGCACAACCATGATCTGCTTCAAAATACTCTAATTGACTAAGCAATGCATGATGCGTTATATCTTGAATATTTACATCGATTGTTGTTATTACATCACTACCATCTATTGGTTCTTTTTCATTTACATCATTAATAGGTCTCCATTGCCCTTTTGCAATCTTTTGTTTCAAACGCCAACCATTTTCTCCCTGCATATAATCAGCAAAAGCACCCTCTATTCCTGCTCCACCTCTTTTATTATCATAACCAATAGTTCTTTCTGCAATTTTACCTATCGGATGTACTCTTACCGTGCTTTGCTCTGCAATAAAACCACCTCTATAAATTCCCTCTTTAAAAATCGGGAACTTTCTCATTCTTACATAATCGTTGTACCCCACATTACGAGCGATTAATAAATATCGGTTCTGTTGTTTTTTTGCTTGTCTTATTTTTTTCTGATAGTAACTTGTAGATTTACCTAACATCGCCGACAATGATTCCGACAACCCTCGAATGTTCTTCTCAAACACTTCTGATTTTACAGCAACAACATCCATACGAATTGTATATTTTGACATTGAAGTCGCCAATAAATTTCCATCCGCAGCATATACATTACCTCGGTTTGCAAATATAGTGTCGTTTTTTACTGTTTTTTCTTGAGATAGCTTTCTATACTTATCACCATCTACATACTGAAGATTAAATACTCTAAAAACAATAACCACAAAGAAAAGCGTCATTAAAACAACTACCACATAGAGTTTGTTTAATATCCCTTTCTTTTCTACCATGCTTATTTATTCTTTTTTAGTTGTTACTTTTATTTTCTGAGGAGGTTTCTCAGCCGGAAACAATCCTTTTTCTTTTACTCTTTTCCGAATACTACTTTCTAACTTCATCCTTGTTAACTCGGTACTCGTATCAAAATCTTCTGCTCGCAATTCTCTTTTCAGCTTATTTAGCTCCGCAATCTTCACCACTTTCGCATCTAAACTATGAGAACTCGATATCATGATTAATAATAACACTACTACAAAAATTAATATCCGCCAATTATTAAAAGAACTATCATCCGTTAAAAAGCGCCCTCGCAAAACATCGTAAATACCCTCTCTTACCTTAGACATTATTTAAGTGTTGCTGCTCTTAATTTTGCACTCCTGGCCCTATTATTCACTTTCACTTCCTCTCTAGCTGGTATAATCATTTTACCAACCTTCTTTAAAGGAACACTAATGTTTCCGTAAAAATCTTTTTCTGGCTCACCACTAAACAACCCTGTTCTTATAAATCGCTTTACCAACCTATCTTCTAACGAATGATAAGAAATAACACTTAATCGCCCATCTTCCTTTAACAAATCTGGCATTTGCTGTAAGAATTCTTTTAAAACCTCTAGTTCCTGATTCACCTCTATTCTTACTGCCTGAAAAATTTGCGCTAATATCTTATGCTCTTTAGCCTGCGGCAAAAACTCTTTTAAAACTTCTTTTAACTGAAAACTTGTAGCAATTTCTTCTTCTTGTCTTGCCTCCACAATCTTCTTAGCCAGTGTTCGTGCATTTCTTAACTCTCCATACAAAAACAACACATCCGCTAATCTTTCTTCACTGTATTTATTGATAATTTTTTTTGCTGATAAATCCGATTTCTGATCCATCCTCATATCTAAATCAGCATCAAATCTTGTAGAAAAACCTCTTTCTGCCTCATCAAATTGATGAGAAGAAACTCCTAAATCAGCCAAAACACCATCTACCTTACGAATTCCGTAAAAACGAAGAAATCTCGATATAAATCGAAAATTCTCCCCAATCAACACAAAACGCTCGTCATCAATTGTATTTTGCTGCGCATCAGGATCCTGATCAAAAGCAAACAACTTTCCGCTCTTACCCAATCTACTTAATATCTCTCTTGAATGACCTCCGCCACCAAAAGTAACATCAACATACACCCCATCCTCTTTAATATTAAGCGCATCTACACTTTCCTTCAGTAAAACTGGACTATGATAATTCATCTACATCTGTATTTCCCATTACCTCTTCCGCTAAATCAGCAAAATCAACAACAGCATCATCTATTACTTTCTCGTACTTATCTTTATCCCAGATCTCAATAATATTTACAGCAGAAGAAAGCACAACTTGCTTTCCTATACCCGCAAACTGACAGAGATCTTTTGGTACCAAAATTCTACCCGAAGCATCTACATCAACAGTTTTCACACCCGCCGTAAACCTTCTAATAAAATCATTATTCTTCTTTACAAATCGATTTAATTTATTAATCTTTTGCATCATTAAATCCCACTCCTTCATCGGATACAACTCCAAACAAGGCTGAAAAACAGAACGCTTAACCACAAAACCATCTTGCAACACAGCAGACAATTGCTTCTTGAAAGCCGATGACATCATCAACCTCCCTTTAGCATCCACCTTACACTCGTATGTTCCAATTAAATTCACCACGTTACACGCTCATAGTTTGCATCAAAAATAAAGAATTTTTACCACTTTTTACCACTTTTTACCACTTTGTTGATAAGTTTTGAGTTTTAAGCTAAAAAACTGACAGTAAGAGTAGTTAACTTCGCTAATGAGTATGAAATAATAAAAGTGAAATTTTAACAAAAAAGGACTACATTTGTGGTTAAGTCAAACCTATAATATCAATGACTGATTTTTTAAAAAAAGAAGGCGATTTTACATATGCAGAGGCAGGTGAAGGAAGAGCATTAATCGTATTACACGGATTAATGGGGGCTCTTAGTAACTTTGACGAGACTTTTAAACATTTCTCTAAAAAAGGATATCGAGTTTTAATTCCCGAATTACCTTTATACACCTTACCATTACTTAAAACAAATGTAAAACAACTAGCTAGTTACTTACATGATTTTATTGAGTACAAAGAACTTAAAGACGTTGTTCTTTTAGGAAATTCTTTAGGTGGTCATATTGCTTTATATTACACTAAGCATTACCCAAAAGATGTTGGCGCACTGGTTTTAACCGGTAGTTCTGGCTTGTATGAAAAATCTATGGGAGATAGTTATCCTAAAAGAGGTAATTATGAATATATCGAAACAAAAGCTCAAGAAGTTTTTTACGACCCAAAAATAGCTACAAAAGAATTAGTTGATGACATATACAGTATTGTAAATGATAGAGTTAAAGCTTTAAAAACACTTTCTATCGCCAAAAGTGCCATCCGTCATAACATGGCAAATGACTTGCCAAACATGCAACAACCAACATGTCTTATCTGGGGAAAACAAGATGGCGTAACTCCGCCAGAAGTAGCCAATGATTTCCATAAATTATTACCAGATTCTGATTTGTTTTGGATAGACAAATGCGGGCATGCAGCAATGATGGAAACGCCAACAGAATTTAATGAAATTTTAGAAAGCTGGCTTTCTAAACGAAATATATAATAGTATAACTTAGTATTTATGAAAATAAAATCTGCCGATTTTGTGATGAGTAACAGTAATGTTATGAAAGCTCCTAAAGACAGAATACCTGAGTATGCTTTTATAGGACGCTCTAATGTTGGTAAATCTTCATTAATCAACATGTTGATGGAACGTAAAAGTTTAGCTAAAACATCTGGTAAACCCGGTAAAACACAACTTATCAATCACTTTAAAATAAATGAAGAGTGGTTTTTAGTCGATTTACCTGGTTACGGTTACGCTCAAATTTCTAAAAAGAAAAGAACTATTTTTCAGTTTTTCATTGAAAACTATTTCAAAGAAAGAGAACAACTAGTTTTTACATTTGTTTTGATAGATTCTCGTCATGATCCTCAAAAAATAGATTTAGAGTTTATGCAGTTTCTAGGAGAAAACCAAATTCCGTTTGGAATCGTTTTTACAAAAGCTGATAAATTAGGGAGTTCTAAAATAAATCAACAAATTGCTTCTTATAAAAAGAAACTATTAAAACATTGGGAAATTCTTCCAACCTCATTTATTACCTCATCTGAAACAGGTGTAGGACGTGATGAATTCTTAAAATTCATTGACGATACTAATGAAGCTATAGCTAAAGACTTTAAATAATTTCTCGACCAAGCTCGAAGTGATACTTTAAAAATGCATTCTAACAAAGACAATCTACAAGTTTTACATGAAGATAATCACCTAGTGGTTATTAACAAAAGAGCCGGTGACATTGTTCAGGGTGATAAAACAGGAGACAAACCACTTTCAGACGTTGTTAAAGAATACATTAAAGATAAATACAATAAGCCTGGCGCTGTTTATTTAGGAACCGTTCATCGTTTAGACAGGCCAACATCAGGCGTTGTAATTTATGCACGTACCTCAAAAGCTTTAGAGCGTTTAAATAAAATGCTTCGCGAAAAAACCATCAAAAAAACATATTGGGCTGTTGTAAAAAACGAACCTAAGAAAAGCGAAGGCACTCTTATTAATTTTTTAAAGAAAAACCCTAAAAACAATAAGTCTACTGCCTATCCTAAAGAAATTGACGGTAGTAAAAAAGCGATTCTTCATTATAAAATTCTTAAAAAACTAGACAATTATTCTTTACTTGAAATTGACTTAGAAACCGGTCGTCATCATCAAATTCGTGTACAATTATCAAATATCGGTGCTACTATTAAAGGCGATTTAAAGTACGGTGCAAAAAGAAGCAATAAAGATGGTAGTATTCATTTACATGCTCGTAAAATTGAGTTTATTCATCCTGTAAGTAAAGAGCTAATAAGAATTACCGCTCCAACCCCAAAAGAAGCTATTTGGGATGCTTGTTTGTAAGTTGTATCTTTAGGGAAATTTCAAGTATGAAACCCCTTAAATATTTATCAATAGTTATTTTACCAATTACGGTATTTTTAGCTTTTACCAATAAAGGATGGATTACATTCTTACCTATACTAACTTTTTTTGTTGCAGTTCCTTTTGCCGAACTTTTTTTTAAAACAGATAAAAAAAACCTAAACAAAGAAGAAGCGCTAATTGAAAAAGAGAATAAATTATATACACTAATTTTATACGCTACAATACCTATTCAACTACTATTTGTTGGATGGTTTTTTTATGTTATTCAAGAAGTTAACCTAACAACTACAGAAATTACAGGTCGTATTCTTGCCTTAGGAGTTATGTGCGGAGTTATAGGTATAAATGTTGGTCATGAATTAGGCCATCGCAATAATCGCTTTGATGAATTTTTAGGAGAACTCTTATTATTAACGTCTTTAAATACACATTTTTTACCTTATCATAATGCTGGGCATCACTTAAATGTAGCTACACCTAAAGACGCTGCAACTGCCAGAAAAAATGAAGTTTTATATTTATTTTGGATACGCTCACACATTACAAGTTATTACCAAGCTTGGCAAAGCGAAAATAAACGTTTAAAAAGCACAGGTAGAAATTGGTTTC
This sequence comes from Tenacibaculum bernardetii, assembly GCF_029125915.1. NCBI lineage: Bacteria > Pseudomonadati > Bacteroidota > Flavobacteriia > Flavobacteriales > Flavobacteriaceae > Tenacibaculum > Tenacibaculum bernardetii. The sequence continues at coordinate 195,119 of NZ_JAQJCU010000004.1, read as the reverse complement.
ATTACCAAAACAGAATGGTTATTTATACTGTTTGCAACCTATTATTTCTCGGATTAATCTATTTTTCCTTTACTCCGTTTGTACTATTCGCTTTTATAGGAGCTGCTGTTTTCGGAATAATATTACTAGAAACAATAAATTATATTGAACATTATGGTTTATTAAGAAAGCAACTTGAAAACGGAAGATATGAGCGCGTAAAAAGAATACATTCTTGGAACTCTGATCATGTAATCGGGCAAGTATTATTATTTAATTTATCACGTCATTCAGACCATCATTATAACGGATCTAAACATTATCAATTATTAAAAACAGTTCCTGAAAGTCCGCAAATGCCAACCGGTTATCCTGGTATGATGCTACTTTCTTTGATTCCGCCTTTATGGCTTTTAGTAATGAATAAAAAACTACAAGAAATTTAATTTTATGGATATATCACAATTGGTTAAATCCCAAAAAAACTTTTTTAAAACGCAACAAACTAAAGACATTTCCTTTAGAAAAAATGCCTTAAAAAAACTACAGAAAGAACTTATCAGAAGAGAAAAAGACATCGTTGAGGCACTTTATAATGATTTTAAAAAATCGGAATATGAAGCGTTGATGACAGAAACATCTATTGTTTTAGCCGAGCTAAAAATGACTATAAAAAATATTCATTCTTGGAGCAAGCCAAAACGTGTTTTACCGTCTTTATTAAACTTTCCTTCTTCTGCAAAAATTCATAGCGAACCTTACGGAACAGTATTAATTATTGCACCTTGGAATTATCCTTATCAATTAGCTTTCGCACCTCTTTTAGGAGCAATTGCTGCAGGAAATAATGTGGTCTTAAAACCATCTGAATTAACACCTCACACAAGCAAAGTAACCAAAGAAATTATTGAAGCTGTTTTTAATAAAAATCATGTTGCAGTAGTAGAAGGCGGTGTTGCTGTTTCTCAAGAATTATTAGCACAACGTTGGGATTATATATTTTTTACAGGAAGTGTACCCGTAGGTAAAATTGTAGCTAAAGCTGCCGCAGAATATCTTACGCCTGTTACATTAGAGTTAGGAGGAAAAAGCCCTTGTATTGTAGATGAAACCGCTAATATAAAATTGGCCGCTAAACGTTTAGTTTGGGGTAAATTTATTAACGGTGGACAAACTTGTATTGCTCCTGATTATTTATTGATTCATACTTCAGTAAAAGAAGAATTTATAAATCATTTTAAAAAGGAAATCATAAACGCTTATGGTGAAAACCCCGAAGCTTCTAAAGATTATCCGCGTATTGTAAATACCCGTAATTTCGACAGACTTGCCGCACTTTTACAAGGTGAAAAAATTGCTATTGGAGGACAAATAAATAGAGATGATAACTATATCGCTCCTACTGTTATTGATGAACCTAGCTTAGACAGTGAAGTTATGAAAGGTGAAATATTCGGACCAATATTTCCTTTAATTTCATACGAAACAGAAGAAGAATTCGACGCTATTATTGCTAAATACGACAAACCTTTAGCTTTATATGTTTTTACAACCCGAAACCGTTTCGCTAAAAAAATAATTACTAAATATTCTTTCGGTGGTGGAACAATTAACGATACCACTGTTCACTTTGCAAACCATCGCTTACCTTTCGGAGGTGTTGGTGAAAGTGGAATTGGAGGCTATCATGGTAAAAAAACATTTGATACTTTCTCTCATAAAAAGGGTGTAGTTACAAGAGGTAACTGGTTGGATGTTCCTACGCGTTATGCACCTTACAAAGGAAAGTTAAAACAACTAAAATTCTTGATGAAGATAAGTTAATTACCCGCTATTAAAAATAAGAAATAACATAAAAGATGACAGAAAAAACAGTTTCAGCGGCAATTAATTATCGTCGCTCTGTAAGAATATTTGATGCAGAAAGAGCTATTGACACCGATGTCGTAAAAAAATGTATTGAGCAAGCAAGTTTAGCTCCAACAAGTAGTAATATGCAATTGTGGGAATTTTATCATATTACGTCTAAAGAAACTATTGCTAAAATCGCACCGTTGTGTTTTAACCAAAACGCTGCAAAAACCGCGCAACAATTAGTTGTTTTTGTTACTCGAAAAGATTTATGGCGTAAACGCGCAAAAGCAAATTTAGCCTTTATGGATAAAACTTTTGGAAAAGATAATCCGAAGGAAGCACAAAGCAGTAGAGAAAAAGTAGCTAGAAATTATTACGGAAAAGTGATTCCGTTTATCTATTTCGATTTTTTAGGGATTTTTGGTTGGTTAAAATACTTGGTAACATTAATTACGGGCTTGTTTAGACCAACATATCGTGAGGTTCGTAATAGTGATATGCGAATAGTAGCACAAAAAACTACAGGATTAGCAGCACAAAATTTTATGATATCTATGGCTGCTGAAGGTTATGACACTTGCCCGATGGAAGGCTCTGATACTTGGCGTGTAAAGCGGTTATTAAAATTACCTAGAGGCGCGAAAATTAACATGATTGTTAGCTGTGGTATTAGAACAGATAAAGGAGTATATGGTGAGCGTTTTAGAATTCCTTTTAATGATGTTTATAAAGAAATTTAATAAATGACTCGCAAAAAAATCACTCTCATTTTCATAGGAATCAGTATTGTAATGGTTGTAATCCTTATCACATCATATAAAGTTGTGACCAAGTTTAATAATATAAATCAAAATAAAGGTGAAGATATTATTGAGAAACACCAAGAGTGGATGCATCAAATAATTACGCTATCAGATACAATCCCTATTAAAACAAAAAACCATAGAGATTCTATAATAAAAGCTGAGTTAAAGTTTTTAAAAACAAACGACAGCTTACTTAAATTAAATAAAAAAAGAGAAACTGTAAAAAATTAGCAGTTTCTCTTTTGTATGTATTTTGTTTAGTTTTAATTGAAACAATTGTTAATCCTTCGGAGAAAAAATCAATTTATTTTCACTCTCTTTAATGCTCGACTGATTCAATTTCATCTTCACAAACTCACCGTTTAAATATTTTTTAGCTTGATCTTTATAGTGCGTACTAAATACATTACCCGATTGCCCTGTTGGTAAAATAGCAATACTGTTTTCTACATCAGAAAAATCTACAATTCTTCGTGTAGAAGGTCCTGCTTTTATGTTATAAACACCTGTGCTATCAATTGTATAAATCTGATTGTTAATTACCTGATCGCCTCCATTTGTTTCAAAAGGACCTACATTAAAAAACCTACGCAATAACCCACCTGCTTTTCCTATTGGGTGCTCATACTCTACCGAAGTTACTCTTTTCCAATGCCAACCTTCAACGTTTTCACCTAATTGTTTTTGTAAAAAAGCAACCGTATTCTGAAAAGACTTTGTTACTATGGCTTCTTTATCTTCTATCTTTTTGGTAGTAATATCGTCCCACCAAACAGATTGCTCTTTCTTTACCTGACTCGCTACTGCTTTTTCCTCTAAAGGTGTATTTGCAAACTGCTTAAAAGCCGCCCCCATTTCATCTTTATAAGTATTTTTAACAAACTCATACCACAAACGAGTGTAAATAACAGGAGCTATTTCTTCTTTTCCATAATAGCCTTTCCAATTTTTTAGAATATGAAATGCCTTTTTCTCACTTGGCGTAAGCTGAGATCTATTTACACTTCTACTTAAATACATAATAATTTCTGGCACTACTGGCGAGGTAACATCATAAATCATTTCACCAACATCTTCTTTTGTCCAATCGTTTTTAGGAGCTAACAAATCAACAATTCTTTTTGCTCTATCTTCTGATAAATAATAACCTGGATATAGCATTCCTGCAATAGAATCTGGCTGATTATTTGCTGAATACACATAATTTAAGCTCGGGTTTATCGCTTGCGGATTCTCTTTAAAATCTAACCACTCTTTAATTTCGTCTTTTCCTGAAGCTCCGTTTAAAATCAGTTTTGTGTTTAGGCTATCTCTGTACTTATATAATTTACCAGAAGCAAACCAAGCGATATTGTCTTTGGCATCTCCGTACATTATATTTAATCCGGGAGCATGTAATTTACTCGCTCCGTTTTTAAACTCTTGCAACGATTTAGCGTGCGACATTTCGTAAGAAACGTTTAATAATTGATTGTTTAATTTAGTATAAATCCACTGCATTGCAATTGGTCGCTCATCATCAATAAAATCAATTAAACCATTCATTACAGGTCCGTGCTTACTTACTTTTACTTGAAAAGTGGTATCAACATCACCTTTAACCTTTATTTTTTTATCAATTAATTTATATTTCTCATATCCTAACGGAGTTTTATATTCCATCGGATTATTGGGATTGTTTTCCTCGTAATAAAAATCAACATCATCGTTTTCAAACATTGTTAATCCATAAGCATAATCACGATTATGACCTAACAAAGGAAACGGTGTTAACGCTAAATTGAATCCGTATATCTCATAATCTGGAGTTTTAATATGTGATTGATACCAAACCGAAGGTTGTGAAAACCCTATGTGTGGATCATTTGCAAAAATTACTTTTCCGCTTTTCGTTTTCTCAGGTCCTAAAACCCAAGAATTACTTCCTATAAAAGGTGAAATTGGTAACTTGTCTAATAATGTATTCATTGCTTGTGCAAAACTGGCATTCATCTCAGGTTTTTTCTCACTTTTGATAAATGTAAGATTTTCATAATTTGCCCCGTTTAATTCTTTAAAATAAGCATCGCCTAATTTTTCTTTTACTTCTGTTAGTAACGGATCTGTTTTATGAGCAACAGCAAAACTAAAGGCCATATAACCAAATACATTATACACATCTTTAATCGTATATTTTTCTTTTTCGAGACCTACTAAGTAAAATTCTAACGGAGTGGCTCCTTCTTCTATAAACTGATTTATTCCGTTTAAATAAGCTTCTGTTAATTTATATGCTTCAGAATTTCTATCTAAATTATGAATCGTTTTATTTGCCGCTTCTTCAATTCCTAATCCAGAGAAAAAAGTATCTGTTTTAAGTAATTCTTTTCCAAAAACCTCAGCTAATCTTCCTGCTGCAATTCTTCTTATCAACTCCATTTGCCAAAGTCTATCCTGCGCATGCACATAACCTAAAGCTGTATAAGCATCTTGTTGATTTTTAGCTTCTATATGCGGCACACCAACCTCATCATAATGCACGGTAACTTTATCTGAAATGGCCGATAATTCTAACTCCCCGCTATAAGTAGGATATAAAGTTCTAGAAAACAACCAAACAGCAGTAATTACTACAATTAGTAATATTAATATAATTTTAAAAAGCTTTTTAAATAACTTCATTTACTAAGGTTTTTCTTCAAAGATAACAGAAATTTAATTCGTATTTTTGAATTCTATAAAATCATGTTAAATGAAAAAAATTCAGATGGTTGACCTGCAAGGTCAATACGCAAAAATAAAACCACAAGTAAATAAGGCTTTCGAAAGTGTTTTAGACACCGCTTATTATATTGGTGGTCCTGAAGTTAAAGGCTTCGGAACTGATTTAGAAAAACACTTAGATGTAAAACATGTAATACCATGTGCTAACGGAACTGATGCATTGCAAATTGCAATGATGGGATTAGGTTTAGAGCAAGGTGATGAAGTTATTACTGCCGATTTTACTTTTGCCGCTACCGTAGAGGTAATTGCGTTGTTAAAATTAACGCCGGTTTTAGTAGATGTTGATGCTGATACTTTTAACATTAATATTGATGCTTTAAAAAAGGCTATTACTCCAAAGACCAAAGCTATCGTTCCTGTTCATTTATTCGGACAGTGTGCAAATATGGAAGCGGTTATGGAAATTGCCAAAGAGCATAACCTATTTGTTATTGAAGATAATGCTCAAGCAATTGGTGCTGATTATACATTTTCTGACGGAACAAAAAAGAAATCTGGAACTATTGGTAATGTAGGTACAACATCATTTTTTCCTTCTAAAAACTTAGGTTGTTATGGTGATGGTGGTGCAATTTTTACCAACGATGATGATTTAGCACATACTATTAGAGGAATTGTAAACCACGGAATGTACAAGCGTTATTACCACGATGTTGTTGGTGTAAATTCTCGTTTAGATAGTTTACAAGCTGCCGTTTTACAAATAAAACTACCTTTATTAGATAGTTTTTGTGATGCCCGTAGAAAAGCTGCTAGATATTATAATAATGCCTTTACTAATAATCCAAATATAATAACACCTTCTACAAGTTCTTGTGGTAACAATATATGCGACACTTGTAATTGCCATGTTTTTCATCAATATACTTTAAGAATTACGAATGGAAAACGTGATGAATTACACCAGTATTTATTAGATAATAATATTCCGAATGCAATTTATTATCCTGTTCCTTTACATGCTCAAAAAGCGTATAAAGATGAACGTTATAATGAAGATGATTTTACGGTTACCAATCAGTTAATTGATGAAGTAATTTCATTACCAATGCATACTGAGTTAGATGAAGAACAATTAGCTTTTATTACAGAAAAAATTAATGCTTTTGTTCAATAAACAACTATGAATCAAAAAATAAAAACACTTAAAATAATTCACCTCGCGTTAATAGCTGGAGTTACTTTAGCTTATTTTTTAATTGGTGATTTTAAAAATATCTTAAATTTAGAAATAGACAATGCTTCATTAATCTATTCTTTTATTCCTGCTGTTGCATACGTGCTTAGCAACTTTATATTTAAAAACACTTTAAATAAAATAAAAGAAGGTGATAGTGATGATGAAAAGTTTGCAATTTATCAAAGTGCCTCTATTTTTAAATGGGCCATTATAGAAGCTGCGTGTTTTATAATTCTATTACTAAAACCAGATTTTATTCTTTTTGGAGTTATTCTTTTATTTTATATGATTCTTTTAGCGCCTAAAGAAGATAAAATATATCAGCTTTTAAAAATTAAAAATCCTGAATTATAGATATTAAAAAAGCGAACTCAAAATTGAGTTCGCTTTTTTAATACTTTATAAATAATTTATCTAAGCGTCAATACTAGCTCCGCTAGCCGCTACATTTCTATCTATTTTACGCATAAGACCCTGTAATACTTTACCAGGACCTACCTCTACAAACTCAGTTCCTCCATCAGCAATCATTGCTTGGATACACTGTGTCCATTTTACCGGAGCTGTTAATTGCGCCATTAAATTTTCTTTTATTTCTGCAGGATTTGTAACTGCTTTTGCAACTACATTTTGATATACTGGACATGTTGGCTCACTAAAAACAGTTTCTTCAATTGCTTTTGCTAACTCTTCACGAGCAGGCTCCATCATTGGTGAATGAAATGCGCCTCCAACAGGTAAAACCAAAGCTCTACGTGCTCCTTTTTCAGTTAAAACCTCACAAGCTTTTTCTATAGCTTCTACTTCTCCTGAAATTACCAACTGACCAGGACAATTATAATTTGCAGCAACTACAACTCCGTCAATCTCTGCACAAGTATCTTCAACTATTTTATCCTCTAAACCTAAAACAGCTGCCATAGTAGATGGCTTAATTTCACACGCTTTTTGCATAGCTAAAGCACGTTTAGAAACTAATGTTAATCCGTCTTCAAAAGATAACACTCCGTTTGCTACCAAAGCTGATAATTCTCCTAACGAATGACCCGCAACCATTTCTGGCTTAAAATCATCTCCTAGTACTTTTGCTAAAATTACCGAGTGTAAAAATATTGCAGGTTGTGTTACTTTTGTTTCTTTTAATGCTTCTGGTGTACCCTCAAACATTACATCTGTAATACTAAAACCTAGTATATCGTTTGCCTTTTCAAAAAGTTCTTGAGCTAATGGAGATTTTTCATATAAATCTAATCCCATTCCCGTAAATTGCGCTCCTTGACCCGGAAAAATATATGCTTTCATCTGTTTTTCTCTAATTTGTTATTATTTTTTGATATAATCGATAAAAAAAATTATGTCTTTTAATTATCGTAAAATATAAGTTGCAAACATACACAATTTTAAAATCATTATTAATTAGTAATTTCGCTCTATGACTGAACATTTAAAAAATAAAGCGCAACTTATCTATTTAATTTTAGCTGCATTATTTATTGCTTCTTTGGTTACTTCTAATTTAATTTTTCAGAAATTTTTTTATTGGGAACCATTTAATTTGTATCGCTTTGAAATTTCTGCAGGAATTTTACCGTACCCTATTACCTTTTTAATTACAGATATTTTATCTGAGATTTACGGAAAAAAGAAAGCCAATCAGGTTGTAATCGCCGGTATTTTTGCGTCGTTCTTTTCTATGTTAATTATTTTAGTTGCAGATAATGTTCCTGCAATTAACAGTTCTCCTATTAACAATAAAACCTTTTCTACTGTATTTGGTTTATCTCCACTTGCTGTATTAGCATCTATGCTTGCCTATTTATTTGCTCAGTTTATAGATATTCGTATTTTTCATTTTTGGAAAAAATTAACCAACGGAAAACATTTGTGGTTACGTAATAACTTCTCTACTTTTCTTTCTCAATTTATAGATACTTTTACCGTTGTTTTTTTATTATGCTCTTTTAAAATTCTTCCTTGGGATATTTTTACAAGTTTATTAATTAGCGGATTTTTATTTAAAGTTATTATAGCTGCTTTAGATACACCTATTTTATATCTAATTGTTTTTTGGTTTCGAAAAAAATTCAACTTAAAAGTTGGCCAAGAAATACCTACTTTTGATTCTTAAACTAAATTATGCCAGATAAATTTTTTTATAATCTTTTTAAAGAACAGTTATCACTTTCTGAAACATTAGCAACCTATTTAAACCTTATAGCAAACCTTATTGTTTTTCTTTTTTTAGGTTTTATTCTTTTTAGAGTAATTAGGTATGTTGGTAGAAAAGCTATTCATAAAATAGCTGATAAAACAGGCACTCAGTTAGATGATATGCTTATTAAAAACAGGGTGTTTTTAAATTTTTCTAGAAGTGTAATCTTAGTTGTTATCTTTAATTTCATAAAAGAACTTTTAGCAGATTTCCCCAATGTATTATCCGCTTCCGAGCGCATTCTTAGTATTGCTATTATATTTTCTGTTGTTTGGTTTTTAAAAAGTGTGCTTAACAGTATTAAAGACTTTTTAAGAACTATGGATGCTTTTAAAGACAAACCTTTAGATAGTTATGTGCAAATTTTTATGATTGCATTATGGCTTATAAGTATCATCTTATCTTTCTCTGTATTAACAGGAAAACCTCTTATTAAATTCTTAACTGCATTAGGAGCATTTTCTGCCGTATTATTACTTATTTTTAAAGACACTATTCTTGGTTTTGTTGCCAGTATTCAGGTTGCCGTAAATGACACTGTTAGGATTGGGGATTGGATTACTATGGATAAATACGGTGCCGATGGTGATGTTGTAGAGATTAACCTAACATCGGTTATTATTAGAAATTTTGACAATACCATTTCTAGTATCCCAACCTACTATTTAACTTCAGATTCTTTTAAAAACTGGAGAACAATGAGCAATTCTGGTGGAAGAAGAATTAAACGTGCTATATTGATTAAAATCAATAGTATTCGCTTTTTAACGGAATCGGACATTGAAAATTTCAAGAAAATTGCTTTAATTACTGATTATATCAATGAAGCAAGTGGTAAGGTAAATAATTACAACACCGAACATAACATTGATAAGACAGTTTTATTAAACGGTAGAAACTTAACCAATTTTGGTTCTTTTAGGGTATATTTAGATCATTACATTCAAAATCACCCACAAATAAATCAAGATATGTTATTAATGTCTCGTCAATTAGAACCAACTCCTAACGGAATTCCTTTAGAAATTTATGCTTTTAGTAAAGAAAAAGTATGGGAAGATTACGAACGTGTTATGGCTAATATTTTTGATCATATTTTAGCTTCTGTTAAATATTTCGATTTAGAAATTTTTCAAAATCCATCAAGTATTGATATACAAAATCTAAGAGACCTTTCGGTTACTAAACAAGAAAATACTGTACGTGAAAAATAATCTAAGCCACTCTTTATGGCAATTAGCAATCAAAAAATTTAAGCAAAGTAAAATTGGTGTTTTTAGCTTTTTGTTTATTGTTTTTTGTGGATTAACAGCTGTTTTTTGTTATGTGATTGTGCCAGATAATAGTAACGCTGCAAATCAAATGCATTTAGAAATTCACTCTAAGTCTCCAGGTTTTTCAGTATTGATGCTTAGCATTCCGTCTAAATCTAAACAAGAACAATCGTGGTTTTCTGTTTTTATGGATGGAAAGCAGCATTCACCTACCGAAATACCTATAAAATCATACGAGTTAACAGAGAATCAATTAGAAGTCTTAAAATATTCCGACGGTTTAGCTAAAACTTATCCGTTATCTTTATTTGATAATCAACCTACAACATATATTCAGCAAAAAACCTTTTGGTTTGGTACCGATAAATACGGACGCGATTTATTAAGCAGGTTATTAATCGGAGCAAGAATTTCTTTTTTTATCGGATTTATAGCCGTGTTTATTTCGTTGTTAATCGGAATTCCGGTTGGAGCAATCGCGGGTTATTTTGGTGGAAAGGTTGATGCTTTTATTATGTGGATTATTAATATCACCTGGTCTATACCTACCTTATTATTAGTAATTGCAATCACTTTAGCATTAGGAAAAGGTTTTTGGCAAGTGTTTATTGCCGTTGGTTTAACCATGTGGGTAGAAGTTGCTCGTGTGGTACGCGGACAAGTAATTACCACCAAACAACAACAATATGTTGAAGCTGCAAAAGCATTAGGTTTTTCTGATTTCAGAATTATTTTTAAACATATATTACCAAATATTTTAGCGCCTATAATTGTAATATCGGCGGCTAATTTCGCTGCGGCTATTTTAATAGAAAGTGGCTTGAGTTTTTTAGGAATCGGTGCGCAACCTCCTACTCCGTCTTGGGGAGCCATGATTAAAAATCATTATAACTATATTATTTTAGGAAAACCATTTTTAGCGTTAATTCCGGGATTGGCAATTATGAGTTTAGTAATGGCTTTTATGTTGATAGGAAACACGCTGCGTGATGCTTTAGATGTAAAATCTTAATTTTAACACTTCATTAAAAGTTAATAACTGTATTTGCGTTAGGGATTGTAGCATTTGTTTGAGCTCTTTTGTGAGGCACGAACAAAAAGCGAGTGCGAAAAGCCCGACCCTCGTGGTAACGCTAAAAAAATGAAAATTTGTATCTTCGCTTTTCAAAAAAAAATACAAAAATGAGTTTTAGTGTAGATTTTAAAACAAGATGGTCAGATTTCGATGCCAATATACATATGCGCCACACGGCATACAATGATTATGCTGCAGAGGTAAGATTGCGTTTTTTTAAAGAACATAATATTACAATACAAGATTTTACAAAGGAAAAAACAGGTCCGATTTTATTTGAGGAGAACACCAAGTTTTTACGTGAAGTTCATATGGGAACCGATATTTCTGTGAATCTTAAAGTGATTGGGTTATCGAGTAAAGGAGAACGTTGGAAAATTCAACATGAAGTTTTTAATGAAGCAGGGAAATTATCGGCAGTAATTACCGTGTACGGAGCTTGGTTAGATTTGGTAAAGAGAAAACTATCGGTGCCTCCAACAAAATTTCAAACAATATTTGATCAGGTAGAAAAAACGGATGATTTTAAAGAGATTCTGCTAAAAAGTTAATGAGTACTTCTAAAAAAATAAAATTAGTAGTTGCTATTATCGTTTTAATCGTTGGTTATTATTTAAAACCTCAAGAAAATACTATTGATTTTCCTGCGGATATAGTAATTGAAGATGTAAATGGTTTTAATTATTTACCAAGCTCAACAACAGGTGCTATTATAAAACACGATGGATATCAGTTATCTTATAATGAGGAACACGAACAAGCGGAATGGGTTGCGTATTCTTTAAGTAAAAACGATATTGTTTATAATGATTTTAAGCGTCCTTACTTTATTAACGACCCGAAAGTAAAGACAAAATCTGCCAATTGGAGGAGTTATAAAAAATCGGGGTACGACAGGGGGCATTTATGTCCTGCTGCCGATAAACGTTATTCTAAAGAAGCTCATGACGAAACTTTTTACACCTCTAATATTACGCCACAGAAACACGATTTTAATGCTGGTATTTGGAACAGATTAGAGCAAAAAACACGGTACTGGGCTAAAAAGAATCAACATTTATATGTTATAACCGGTGGTGTTTTAAAACCGGGTTTAAAAACTATTGGAAAAAATAAAGTAAGTGTTCCTACTGAATTTTATAAGATACTCTTAGATTATTCACAGCCAGAAATAAAGGCTATTGCTTTTTTATTTCCTCATGAAGAAAGTAAAAAACCTTTATATGATTTTGTAGTTTCTATTGATACCTTAGAAGAAAAAACTGGAATCGATTTTTTTCCTGAATTACCAGATGCTATCGAAATAAAACTAGAAGCTTCTAGTAATTATAAAAACTGGAGTTTTAGGTAATTGAATGTAACTTTTTTAAACAATAAAAAAGCTTCTCGTAAATGAGAAGCTTTTTTTAATCTGTACGGGCAAAGAGACTCGAACTCTCACACCTTGCGGCACTAGATCCTAAGTCTAGCGTGTCTACCAATTCCACCACACCCGCATACAAATTTAATTGTGGCTGCAAATATAAACAATACTTGTAAACTACAAAGGAGAAGCACAAAATTTTTATTATTTTTGATGCTTACTAAATTACAACACATGAAAAACGTACAAGATTATATTGTTCAACATAAAGATAGATTTATAAACGAGCTTATCGATTTATTAAAAATTCCTTCTGTAAGTGCGGATCCTGCCTTTAGCAAAGATGTATTAAACACTGCTGATGTTGTTAAAAACAGTTTAGAAAAAGCGGGATGTGATAAAGTAGAAATTTGCGAAACTCCTGGATATCCTATTATTTATGGTGAAAAAATAATTGACCCAAATTTACCAACCGTTTTGGTGTATGGTCATTATGATGTACAACCTGCGGATCCTATTGATTTATGGACTTCACCTCCTTTTGAGCCTGTTATTAAAAAAACAGACATTCACCCTGAAGGTGCAATTTTTGCGCGTGGTGCTTGTGATGATAAAGGGCAAATGTATATGCACGTAAAAGCAATGGAATACATGACAAGTACAGGAAACTTACCTTGTAATGTTAAATTCATGATTGAAGGTGAAGAAGAAGTAGGTTCTGAAAGTTTAGCTTGGTTTGTTCCAAGAAATAAAGAAAAATTAGCCAACGATGTTATCTTAATCTCTGATACAGGAATGATCGCTAACGATATTCCATCAATCACTACAGGTTTACGTGGTTTAAGTTATGTAGAAGTTGAAGTTACCGGTCCAAACAGAGATTTACACTCAGGTTTATATGGTGGTGCCGTAGCAAACCCTATCAATATTTTAACAAAAATGATTGCTTCATTACATGATGAAAATAACCATATTACGATTCCTGGTTTTTACGACAATGTAGAAGAATTATCTTGTGAAGAGCGTGCTGAAATGGCAAAAGCGCCTTTTTCTTTAGACAACTATAAAGATGCTTTAAAAATTGAAGATGTACATGGGGAAGCTGGTTACACAACCAACGAACGCAATTCTATTCGCCCTACTTTAGATGTAAACGGAATTTGGGGTGGTTATACCGGTGAAGGTGCAAAAACAGTAATTGCAAGTAAAGCGTACGCTAAAATATCAATGCGTTTAGTACCAAATCAAGAATGGAGAGCAATTACCGAATTGTTTAAAAATTATTTCGAAAGCATTGCACCGAAATCTGTAACCGTAAAAGTTACGCCGCATCACGGTGGCCAAGGTTATGTTACACCTATCGATAATATCGCTTATAAAGCAGCAAGCAAAGCGTATACCGAAACTTTTGGAAAAACACCTATTCCGCAACGTAGCGGAGGAAGTATTCCTATCGTAGCTTTATTTGAGCAAGAATTAAAAAGTAAAACTATTTTAATGGGATTCGGATTAGATTCGGATGCAATTCACTCACCAAACGAGCATTTTGGTATTTGGAATTACCTTAAAGGAATTGAAACAATTCCTTATTTTTATAAGTATTTTACTGAATTATCTAAGTAAATATCTCTTTGAGTGTAGTTGTAAAGTTTTAAAAGTTCTCGACTGCGCTCGAACAGACATTATCATCATAAATAAAATCCGTTCAGCAATGAGCGGATTTTTTTATGCTTGTCATTTCGAGTGATTTTATTGAAGTATGAAATAAAATTGTATCGAAAAATTGGGCGTTCCGTAATTATTTTAAGAGTAATTACGGCAGGCTTTCAACTATATCTTTTTTCCTAGTAAATCTTAATGCCATTGCAAACAACATAAAGTAATTTCTAACCCCAATGAGATTACTTCGTCGTACCTCCTCGTAATGACGAATATTTAATAATCATAAAAAAGGATGCCGTTTCAATCCTTAACACAAACAGATTTATCAACTTTAAAACCAAAATCAATAAAAATATTTAAACTCTACATTTGTAGAATTAAATTATTTACTCTATGTTTGTAGAGCAATAAAACAAATTACCATGCAATTATCAAAAACCGAAGAACAAGTAATGCAATTATTATGGAAGTTAGAAAAGGCTTTTATGAAAGATTTATTAGCGGAGTTTCCAGAACCTAAGCCAGCAACAACAACGGTAGCAACTTTGTTAAAACGAATGAATGATAAGGGTTTTATTGCCTATAATTTATTCGGAAAATCTAGAGAATATTATCCGTTAGTTAAAAAAACAGATTATTTCTCGAAACACGTAAACGGATTGATAAAAAATTTCTTTAACGATTCTGCTAGTCAGTTTGCTTCTTTCTTTACCAAAGAAACTGATTTATCTGTTTCTGAATTAGAAAGCTTAAAAAAAATTATCGATAGTCAAATTAAAAAGCAACAATAATGATTAGTTATTTCATAAAATCTGCAATTTGTTTAACGCTACTACTACTTTTTTATCATTTGGTGTTAGAGCGAGAAAAAATGCACAAATTCAATCGTTTTTATTTGTTAGGTAGTGTATTATTTTCATTTTTAGCGCCATTATTTATAATTTACACAGAAGCTTCTCCTTTACAAATTATAGAGACTATGAAAGCAACAACAGAACAACCTATTGTTTTTGAAACTGCAGAAGTCATTGAAACACCTATTAATTATTTTAATTACTTCATATACTTCTCCATTTTTATATCGACAATTTTATTAATTCGGTTTATAAAAAATGTAGTTGCTATTTATCAAAAAACTAGAGAAAACTGCACGATAAAACATCAAAAAGCAACGTTGGTTTTAGTTGATGATGAAATAAGTCCGCACACATTTTGGAATTATATTTTCATCAATAAAACTGCATATGATTCACAGAAAATTGAAGAAGAATTATTTACGCACGAACTTACACATGCTACACAAAAACACACTTTTGATGTATTGCTTATTGAAGTTTTAAAAATTGTTTTTTGGTTTAACCCTATTTTTTACTTCTTAAAAAAAAGAATACAATTAAATCACGAGTTTTTAGCAGACACAAAAGTGATTTCTAATCATAAAAATATTTCTGAGTATCAACATTTATTATTGAATAAAACTGCTTGGAACAACGATTATTACTTGGCCAGTAATTTGAATTATTTATTAACGAAAAAAAGATTACTAATGATGACAAAACAAAGTTCACGAACCAAAGTCTTATTAAAAAAACTGGCTGTAATACCAGTTACAGTAGGATTCGTATTCTTGTTTGCTGAAAGAGTTGAAGCACAAGAAACAATTACTGAAGTTGTAAAAAATCTACCTAAAAATAATTATCAGAAAAAAGGAAACTTAAAAACAACATTACCTAACGGAAAAGCAATTGAAGTTTGGGAAGAATTAATTGATAAAGGCTCTAATGAATATCAATACACAAGACAAACTTTTTGGGTAAAAGACAAAAACGACAAAGATATTCCTAGTAAATATTCTAATTTATCAGAAG
The DNA here is from genome assembly GCF_029125915.1 of Tenacibaculum bernardetii. NCBI lineage: Bacteria > Pseudomonadati > Bacteroidota > Flavobacteriia > Flavobacteriales > Flavobacteriaceae > Tenacibaculum > Tenacibaculum bernardetii. Next base: position 179,080 of record NZ_JAQJCU010000004.1, on the reverse strand, counting down.
ATGGTAAAAAGAAGTGGCTTCTTTTTCCTCCAATCATGTATAATAAGAAACAAATTTCTAATGAAGAATTTAACCGTATAAAAGATTCAGAAAATTATGTTGTAAGAATTAATGGACACGTTGTAAAGAACTCTAAACTTAATGAGTTTTCTCCAAAAGACTTTGCCTCTTATTCTTCAAAAAAGATTTCAAGATTAGCAATGTTGTCTCAAAAACAACACTATAATTTAATAGATGAAGAAGGTTTAGATTTAAATATTCACTTGAAAGGTTTAGGAACTAAAAGGCATAAATACCGAAGAACAAAATCTTCAAAACAAAGTATTGCTTCTGAATCAGTTGTAGATGATGTTAAGCTGAAATTAGAAAACGCTGATGCTCTTAAGTTGAGTATTGAAGAAAATCAAGAAGTTTTAGTGAAAAAACTTCACAATAGTGATGTTAAAAAATATATTCTATTAAACAGTACTTATGAAAAGTTAAGAAAAAAGAATCCTCATTTTATACAAAGCTCAGAAAAAAGGCAAAGTGAAATAAAGGATTTATTTTCTGAACTAAGTGGTATGTATTTTAAACTTTCAAGCTTAGATAAAAAGAAAGTTAAAAGGCCTATTTTTCCTCAACACCCTTATATTAGGTTAAAGAAAAACAATAAAGTTTTTTATAAATTAAAAAATGAATTAACAACAGAAGATAAATTATTACTTCCACCTCCGCCTCCTATCCCTAATGCGAGTAAAGAAGAAATTTTAAAAGTAAAAAAAGCCTATAATGAATGGAAGATAAGAACAGGAAACATTCCACCGCCACCACCAAAACCTTCAACCGCAAAAATCGTTAAAAAAGGTGAAGTTTCTAATATCCTTCCTCCACCTCCGTCTAAAAAGAAAACAAAAAACAACTGGGTAGTCGAAGACGAGGTACATATAGTAGAAGATGTAAATACTGAAACCGGCGACGTTTATAAGAGAAAAGACACAAAAGAAAAACCCACTTCTAACGAGTCTACTGAATTTGTAAAACTAGATAAAAAGGTTAAAAAAACCTATTTCATAGAGGGTAAAAAAACATCTAAAAAAGAATTCTATAACCATCTTAAAAACATAAAAGATTATCATTATGGTTCCGCTTATACTGATAAAGAAAAAACTGCTATAAATTTGTATATTTCTAAAAGCCAGGACAAAATTATAAAGTTAATGCAAAAAGGGTACTAAAAAAATTGTTAAAAAGCCTCTTAATTGAGGCTTTTTTTGTAACATTTTTCTAAAAGTATCGTTCTTATAGTATACACTTATTTTTATGTTAAAACAGTTTTTCCTTATTTGTTCGGGAGTAGATTTACAGTTAATTAAAGATTGCGCTAACGGAGAGCAAAACAAATACGCAGGTATTGGTGCTACTGTTTTTTTTACAGCGCTAATGGCAACCATTGCTTGTAGCTATGCTTTATTTACAGTTTTCGACAACTTATACTCCGCTATCTTTTTTGGATTCATTTGGGGGTTGCTAATCTTTAATTTAGATCGTTTTATTGTTTCAACCCTCAAAAAAAAGGGTTCTAAACGTCAAGAAATAGCGCAAGTAACTCCGCGGTTGCTTTTAGCATTTATTATTGCCGTGGTAATTTCAAAACCTCTGGAATTAAAGATTTTCGAAAAAGAAATAAATCAAGTTTTGCTTACCGAGAAAAATCAAATGACGTTAGCTAATAAATCGCAAATTGCGCAACAGTTTACAACCGAAATAAACAATATTAATTTAGAAATTGAAGTTTTAAAAAATGAAATTCTTGCAAAAGAAGGCGAAACAAATTCTCTTTACGAAACATATATTGCAGAAGCTGAAGGCACAAAAGGAACGAAGCTTTTAGGAAAAGGCCCTGTATACAAAGAAAAACGAGCCAAACACGATGCTGCTTTAGCTGAGCTACAATTATTAAAGGAAAGTAATAACGAAAAAATTAAAGCAAAAGAATTAGCGATTGTAAACTTACAAGAAAATCAGAAATTAACAGAAACGAAAACCCAACCCATAATTTCTAATTTCGACGGATTAATGGCACGTATAGAGGCCTTAAATAAACTTCCTTTGTTGCCATCTTTCTTTATTTTCTTGTTATTCTTAGCTATTGAAACGGCGCCTATTTTCTCGAAACTCATCAGCTCTAAAGGAGAATATGATTATAAACTCGAAAACCAGGAATCAATTATAAAAACGTGGATTCAGCAACAAGTACAGCAACGAGAAGCTATTTTAAAAACAGACATTGATATCAACAATAAAGTATATTCCGGTTTAAAAACGGAAGAAGAATTATACAATTATAAGCAAAAAATGGCTCGTAATCTCATGAAACTTCAGGCTGATACTTTTTACAAAAACGAACAAAAAATTTTATAATCAACTTTTTTTTGCTTCTTTTGTTAAAAAAGAAAAAAGTTGCTTCTATGAAAAAATTACCCCAAGCTATTTTATTAATAGCTTTCCTTTTGTGTGTGAATATATTTGCTCAGAAAAATGACAATCTATCTTCCCTTTTTATATCTAAAGAATTAACAGAAAATGCAAACGCAGTAATTAGACTTAATGATATTCTTGTTGATATTGTAGCCGTAGATGAAATGGTTATTACACAAAAAAGAATAGTTACTGTGTTAAATAAACTTGGTAAAACCCATATAGATGCTTACAAGTATTATAATGATGATACAAGGATAATAAAACTATCTGCAATTATATATGATGCTTTTGGTGATAAAATTAAAAAATATTCTAAAAATGATTTTAAAGATGTAAGTGCTATTAATGGTGGCACTTTGTATTCTGATTCTAGATTAAAATATCTAGAATACACCCCAACTTCTTATCCCTATACTGTTGTTTTAGAATCTAAATATAAAAATTCATCAACTGCATTTATTCCTCGTTGGTTCCCTATTGAGAATTATAATTTAAGTATTGAAAAAAGTATTTACACACTAAATAATCATGAAAAAATTCCTTTAAGAAAAAGAGAAAAAAAATTTAAAAATCTACCTATCAAAAGCTCTTTAAATGAAAGTAACTTAGTTTATTCCTTAACAAATCAAAAAGCAATAAAATACGAAGCGCATACCATTAACTTCGAACATTTTTCGCCTAATCTTTCTATTTCTCTAAACAAATTTAGTTTAAAAGGAGTTAAAGGAGAGGCTAAAGACTGGAAAGAATTTGGAAGTTGGATGCATAATAAATTGATTGCAAATCGAAATCATTTATCACCAGTTACGGTCGCTAAAGCAAAAAACTTAGTGAAAAATGCAAAAACACCTATTGAAAAAGCTAAAATCATTTATCAATATGTTCAAAACAAAACACGTTACATTAGTGTACAGGTTGACATAGGTGGTTGGCAACCAATAGCTGCAAATAAAGTTGATGCTGTGGGTTATGGCGATTGTAAAGGACTAACTAATTATACTAAAGCTCTTTTAGATGCTGTAGGTATTACCTCTTACCACACAATTGTTCATGCTGGTAACAAAAAAAATATAGATAAAGACTTTACCATTATTCAGGGTAACCACATGATATTAAACATTCCGAATGAAGGCAATGATATCTGGTTAGAATGCACGAGTCAAACCATTCCTTTTGGTTTTTTAGGCGATTTTACTGATGATAGAGATGTTTTAGTTATAACCCCTGAAGGAGGTATTATAAAAAGAACTCCTGCTTATACAAATACCGATAACCTTCAAAAAACTGAAGCTACTATTAATTTATTAGCCAACGGTAATATAACTGCAGCTTTGACCAGGGAAGCATATGGAACAGAGTATTATAATAAATATCAAATTGAAAATTATACACAAAAAGAACTCTATAAACATTATAAATCGAATGTTTGGGGCTACAATAACAACTTAACAATTGAAAATATCGTTCATAAAAATGATAAAGAAAAAATAGTATTTACAGAAAAATTAGCTCTAAAAATTGAAAAGTATGCATCACTAAGAGATAGTAGTTATTTACTAAAACTAAATGTGTTTAATAAATCTACTTTTATTCCTAAAAGATATCGAAAAAGACAACGAGAATTGTATATCGTAAGAGGATTTACAGATAAAGATGAATTTATATTTAAGACACCTGAAGAATATTCGATCGCGAATTTACCTTTAGATAAAAGTATTGAAAATAAATTTGGAACCTATAAAGTAACCTTTGAAAAAATTAGTGATACCTCTTTTAAATACAACAGAGAGTTTTCTTTAAAAGAAGGAAAACATCCTAAAGAGGATTATAAATTTTATCGAAAATTCAGAAAAACAGTTGCTAAATATGATAATATTAGAACTGAACTTACTAAACTATAATTATTATAAAAAAATGAAGAAACTATTACTATTTATTGCCGTAACATTTTCATTATTAACTACAGCCCAAGAAATAAAATTTGGAGAAGTTTTTAAAGAAGAATTAAAAGAAAAATTTCATCCTTTAGATTCTACTGCAGATGCAGCTTATTTATTAAAGAAAAGGAAAACTCACTTTATTTACGATAAATCCAGAGGTTTTTTGGTAGTAACTGAATATCACGAAAGAATAAAAATATATTCGACTAAAGGTTATGAATATGCTACAAAAAAAATGACGTATTACAAGCCTAAGTCTGGTGATCATGAAAAAATAAATTCAATTAAAGCTTATACTTTTAATCTTGAAAACGGAAAAATTCTTAAGCAAAAATTATCGAAAAAAAATATTTTCGATGATGAATTAAGTAAATATAGGTCTCAAAAAAAAATAACATTACCTAATATAAATAAAGGAAGTGTTTTGGATATAAAATATACTTTAACTTCACCGTATTGGGGTATAGAAAAAATAAATTTTCAATATGAAATCCCTGTGAAAAAGCTTGATTACCAAATAGAAATACCTGAATATTTCACTTTTAACTCTAAAGCAAAGGGGTATTATAATGTTCCTGTAAAACAAACGAATAAGCCTGGTCGAGCTAGTTGGACAACTCGAACGAGAACATCTTCAAATACTGGTCGCAAATTTGGATCTACAATCCAAAGTAATGTGAATAATAATCAAGTAAATTATACAATACATAGCTCTACATTTATTGATCAAAACATACCTGCTTTAAAAGGTAATGAGTCACATATTTACAATATAGCAAATTACAGAGGAGGAATTCAATATGAACTTTCAGGCACAAAATTCCCTCAATCGTTACATAAAAACTACTCAACTAACTGGGAAACTGTTTGTAAAACAATATATAAATCACCTTCTTTTGGTGGTGAACTTGAAAAAAACAATTATTATAATGATGAATTAACTAATTTAATTAGTATTGCAAAAAACGATTTAGACAAAACTTTTAAAATATTACAGTTCGTAAAAGCTAAGGTAAAATGGAATGGTTATTATGGTAAATACACGGATTTAGGTGTAAAAAAAGCATTTAAAGAAGGCGTAGGAAATACAGCAGATATAAACCTAATGCTAACCGCAATGCTACGTAGTGCAAATCTAAATGCAAACCCTGTATTGATAAGTAGTAAAAACAACGGAATTCCATTATTCCCAACAATAGAAGGCTTAAACTATGTCATTTCTAAAGTTAATTTCAATGACGGAAAGTTTATTTTACTAGATGCAACAGAAACATACTCTATGCCAAATACATTACCACATAGAGCTCTAAATTGGCTTGGTAGAGAAGTTTTTAAAGATGGAAGTTCAAAGGAAGTTAGTCTAACACCTCGTTATTTTTCGAAAGAAAATAATATATTACACATAAAAATCAATAATTTAGGAGAGGTTAATGGAATGATGAGAAAAACATTATCAGGTCATTCAGCAATGTATTTTAGGAAAAAAAATAGTCAGAAAAAAGAATCTGAAGTTAAAGCTTCTCTTGAAGAAAAGTACTCTATTGAAATTAACGATTATAAGTTGTTAAATGAAAAAAAATTACTTAAACCTGTAATTAGAAGTTTTAAGTTTACCAGTGAAGATTTTATTGAAAATATAAACGGTAAATTATATTTTCACCCGATGTTTTTCTTAGCTACAACTAATAATCCTTTTAAATCTAAAGAAAGAAATTTTCCTGTAGATTATATTATGCCTTGGCAAGATAATTTTTCTGTTTCAATTACAATACCTCAAACATATTCAATTGAATCTTATCCAGAAAATATAGCAATAGGTCTGCCAGATAATTTAGGAATATTTAAGTTTCAAATTACTATTCAACAAAACAAAATTAAACTTTCATCTATTATGCAAATTAATTCAAACATAATTACTCCTGAACATTATAACAGTTTACAACGCTTTTATAAAGATTTAGTAAGTAAACAAACCGAAAAAATCGTTTTAATTAAAAAATAAGAATTAATAGTAGAGTGATTTTATAAAAAAAAGAGCAATTAATTGCTCTTTTTTTTTATAAAATTATTGCTTTAGAGCTCTTAACTTTACCTATAGCAAAAGTACTATAAGTACTCTCTATATGTTTTAATGCGGTTAATTTATTAACCATAAAATCGCGATATTCGTTCATATCTTTTACATATATTTTTAAGATATAATCGTAATTACCACTCACGTGAAAACACTCAGTTACTTCTTCTAATTTGGTGATTTCCTTTTCAAAAAAAAAAATATTTTCTTTTGCATGCTTCTCTAACTTTAAGTGACAGAACGCTAAAAACGATTTCTCGATTTTTTCTTTATCTACTATTGCTACGTATTGTGTAATTACCCCTTCTCTTTCTAACTTTTTTATGCGTTCATAAACAGCCGTAACCGACAAACCTAAGAACAAAGACAGCTGTTTTGTAGTCTGTTTACTGTCTTTTTGAAGTAAAACTAAAAGTTTTTTATCTATTGCGTCTAATTTCATCTGAATAATATATTGGTATTTTAAAGAATAACTATATAAATTTAATTTTAAAAACTAATATAACCATATTTTATAGTAAAATAATCTATAATTCAACTTTTATCTTTCTTTAAAAACAAAAAAACGAGTGTTTTGCAATTTAAATAACATGTTATGAATTTTAAAATGATAAAGCTCATAACCTAAAGAAAATTTACACACTATTTTTAATTATGAATGAAGTAATCGCTTTTGGTATTTTATCATTTACGTCTTTTTTTACGTTGATAAATCCTTTTGGAACCATGCCTATTTTTATGACTATGACTGCTGATTTAGATCAGAGCCATAGAACAAAAACTGCTCAAAAAGCAGCTGTTGTTAGTTTTATAACAATTGTGATTTTTGCCTTTTCGGGTCAGGTTTTATTTAACTTTTTTGGTATTTCAGTAAATAGTTTTAGAGTTGTTGGTGGTGTAATTTTCTTTTTAATGGGAATGGATATGCTACAAGCTCGTTTAGGAAAAGTGAAATTAAAAGAGTCTGAAATAAAAACCTATGTAGATGATATTTCTGTAACACCCCTTGCTATACCTATGATTTGTGGTCCTGGGGCATTAACAAATGCAATTGTGATGATGGAAGATGCTCATACTTTTGAAATGAAAATAGCGTTAATCTTCGCTGCTTTTACTGTTATTTTACTAACCTATTTTATATTATACAGTTCTTCTAAAATCATTAAAATACTTGGTCAAACAGGTATTAATGTAATGATGCGTTTAATGGGATTAATTGTTATGGTTATTGCTGTAGAATTTTTCTTTAGCGGATTAAAACCAATATTATTAGATATTTTTAGAGCGCTTTAAATTCCCTTAAATCGTTTTAAAAACTCGTTTAAGTCTTTTTTAGAAGGTGGATTTCCTGAAAACGGAACCATATCCCAGCGATTTCCATCTTTTTTTAATTCAAACTTAAATACTGATGTTGTAAAGTCTTTAGGATTTAATAACGGATAGCGTAAATCTAAATATTGTACGTTTTCTGAAGAATCTATTGGCACTAAATTGTAATAACCATTACTAAACCAAGTTAGGGTTTTTATATCTGGATGATTTACATCTAACAATTTTCTGTTTTTAGGAATCGTTAGTATTGTGTCTACTTTTACTTTGGTGTCTAATAAAGAATAGAATCCTATTTTATAATTCTTCTCTGTTTCTGCAACTCCGTACCACAAAACATTATTAAATATTGTTGGTTGTGTAGAAAATCTGCTATAAGAAATACCTGCTTCATCAAATGATTTTTTAAACACCCTATTTATATAAATTTTATTCCCTAAAGTAAATAACATATAAGCCGAACTAATATAAATACCTGTTTTCACCCAAGTTACTCTTCTTGTTCTTTTTCGATTATAAAACATCGCAACAACTAAACATATTAAAAACGGTAATGTATATAAAGGATCTACCACCGAAATATTATTAAACGCCACTCGGTAATCAGAAAATGGTAAAAATAATTGTGTACCGTAAGGTGTAAAACTATCTAATATAGGATGCGTGAAAATCGCTAAAAAATACAACCAAATCCAATTTTTCAGAGTCGTTGTCTCACTGCGTTTACCTTTATTGTATAATTTAAAAATTATCCATCCGAAGAGAAAAGCCCCAAAAACAGCAAATAAAATGGAATGCATAAACCCTCGGTGAAAAGCCATCGCATCAATTTCATTACTATACAACCATCCGCCAATAAACACATCTAAATCGGGGATTGTACCACCAATGGCTCCGAATAACAATGCTTTATTTCCAATCTTTTTACCAAGCACTAATTCGCCACAAGCAGCACCTAAAACAATTTGAGTTAATGAATCCATAAAAGCAAATGTAGTAAACGAATTCTACTTGTATAATTCTATACAAAATCGTAACATTACAAACCGAAAAAAAAGATACAATGCAAGACGATAAAAACTTATCTGAAATTAATATAGATAGCCAAAAAATTATTGATAATAAAGAATTAAATATTTGGGAAGCTTTAATTCCTGTAATCATTTTAATGAGTTTATTGGCGTATAATATTTTTTATGCAGACGGCGCTTGGTTAGGAGATTATTCTAATCAATATATTTTATTAATAGGAGGCTTAGTTGCTGCTGGTGTTGGGTTTTACAATAAAGTATCACTTAAAAAAATGGTTTCTGAAGTTTTAGAAAACTGGAAAAGTGTTTTCGTTCCTATTATGATTTTGTTTTTAGTTGGAGCTTTAGCAGGAACTTGGTTGGTAAGTGGAATTATACCTGCCATGGTATATTACGGATTACAAGTATTAAGTCCTGAAATATTTTTACCTGCATCGGTAATAATTGCAGCAATTATATCGGTAGCTACAGGAAGTTCTTGGACCACCTCAGCAACGGTAGGTATTGCATTGGTAGGAATTGGTAGTGCATTAGGAATTCCGACAGGAATGATTGCTGGTGCTGTAATTTCTGGAGCTTATTTTGGCGATAAAATGTCGCCTCTTTCTGACACTACAAATTTAGCTCCTGCTATGGCTGGCACCGATTTATTTACACATATTAAATATATGGCATATACCACAGTGCCAACAATTACAATTACACTTATTGTTTTTGCTATATTAAGTGCAACAATTGATACTACAGGAAGTACAGATATAAGTAATTTATTAGCGAGTATTAAAAATACGTTTCATATTTCACCGGTATTATTTATTGTTCCAGCAGTAGTTATTGCCATGATTTTATTAAAAACAAAACCATTAGTTGCCTTAGGTACTGGAGTTGTTTTAGCTGCTGTTTTTGCTTTTATTTTTCAAGGTGATGTGTTAGATGCTTTATCTGAATCTAGATATCAATCCGTTTTAAATGCTGTTATAACAGATACTCAAGTACAAACGGATAATGAAAAGTTAACCGAATTATTTAGCGCAGGTGGTGTTGTTGGAATGCTATGGACCATCTTATTGATTATATGTGCTATGGTTTTTGGTGGAGTTATGGATGCTATTGGTGCCTTAGCAAAACTTACAAAAGAATTATTAGCAATAGCAACTTCTGTATTCGGATTATTTGCAAGTACCGTTATTAGCTGTTTAGGGTTAAATATTATTGCTTCAGATCAATATTTAGCGATAGTAATTCCTGGTAAAATGTTTAAACAAGCTTATGAAGACAAAGGTTTAGCGCCTGAGAATTTAAGTAGAACCTTAGAAGATTCAGGAACCGTAACTTCGGTATTAATTCCGTGGAACACCTGTGGTGCTTACCAAGCTGGTGTTTTAGGTGTTGGTGTTGGCGAGTATGCTTTATACGCCATATTTAATTACTTAAGTCCGTTTATGACGTTGTTGTTTGCTGCTTTTAGAATTAAAATCAGACAAATCGCTAAAAAATAAATACGTTATTACGAAGAATTTTTATTCCGAAGTAATCTTACAATCAAAAAACTATATTTTATAGATTCCGTCACTTTGTTCAGAATGACGGAATTTTTTTTATATGATACAAAAAGCCACCATAAACGATAGGAATTTATTAACCAATATTGCTTTAACCTCTAAGGGGTATTGGGGCTATTCTAATGAATTAATAGAAAGTTGGCGAAGTGATTTAACTGTTACATCTAAAATGATTGAAGATGTATTTGTTTATAAATTTCTTCAAAAGGATAAAATTGCAGGCTTTTACATTTTAAACCAACCCATAGAAAATAAAATTGGACTAGAAATGCTGTTTATTCTTCCTGAATTTATTGGAAAAGGAATTGGTAAAAATTTATTATTACACGCTTTTACAAAAGCGCGTAACCTAAAAGTAAACAAACTAACTTTATTAGCCGATCCAAATGCGGTGGACTTTTATAAAAGTCAAGGCTTTGTTATAATTGACAAAAAGGAGAGTTCTATTCCGAATCGGTTTTTACCAATAATGCAGAAAGATTTAATAGCATAGATACTGCTAAAAGCAGCCAAGGTAATCCGTGTAATAAAACATCAAACCAATCCTTAAATTGCATTGCTTGTTCACCTGAAAAAGCATTTCCTCCTAAAATCCATTTTAGTTTACCAACAATATGTGGCGGATTAAAAGGAGCCAATCCTAAGGTTAAACTAGCTATTAAAAATAGTTTCCAATTATTTTTTAATTGATTTTTCATTTTTTAGATATTATATGATATTTATAAATTGCGAAAAGAAAAATCAAAAATGAATGGAGCGTTATTAACAATAATATCTTAAAATAAAATCCAAATTCTATTTTATCACTTTCTCTAAAATAAATTAATAGTGTGTAAAAAAATAGAATTACGATATTACATGAAATAAAAGAGAATAACTCTTTCCATCTTGCCAGAAAAAAAATACTCAAAAAACTGAATGTTAATGAGAGTATAAGAAAAATCAAAATAAACAACATACGTAATAGTTCTTATTTAATTATATAAACCAATTCCAAACAATTCCAAAACGGATTACAAAATCTCTGTATGGGTTGTTAGAATCAGATAAATAATTCTTTTTTAAGAAAAAAGAACTCACATTGTCTGCCTTAAAGTAAATACGTGTTCTACGCACTCTTGCGTTAAAAAACACATCAACCGTAGGATAACCTATTTCAGTATCATTTTGCAGCCTGAATTCAGCTAATAACGGATTATAAGTATTGGCTTTGTATTCTGAAAAATAATTTAACGTAGTTCCTATTTGCACATATAAAGGATCTCCTTTAAACCAACTATCAGAATAATACAAGGTATTTCTTGTTACAATTTCCGGAACTCTAAATACATCATTACCATTTGCTACTTTTTGATACATTACTGTGTTATCCAAAGCAAATTTTCCGAAAGTAAATTCTTTGGCTACTTTTGCTTTTAAATAATTAACACTCCCCGAAAATTGTTGCGGAGAACTTGTTTCATCAAAATAAGTGTAATTATCAATATTTGTAATATCTACAGATGCATTTCCCCATTTAGATTCAAACACACCGCCTAATGTTCTTGTTCCTACAGCAGCAAAATCGTTTTCCCAATTATAGTCGTTATAACTACTTTGGTGCAGTAAAAAGTTAAAGTTTGGTAATTTGTTACTTATTTCTAAATGCGCTTTTATCGTAAATAAACTATCCTTTTTATAAAAGGCTTCAGCTTTTAAATCGTTTCCAGAAAGTCTTGCGCTACCTGGTGTTAAATTACCAGAGGCATTTATATAAAAGTTTTTTATTTTTCCGTTCCAATTTGCACCAAAAGAAACTGCTTTTCCTATTAACTTATTCTTAGTAATTCCAACTAAATTATTCTGTAGGTTTTCATACCCATAACTATACGAGGTATATCCTGTTTTTACGCGGAACTTCCCCAATATATATTTAGAATTAAAATCTAAAAAAACTTCATTATTGTTAAGTAAATAACTGGCTTTATCATTTATGCTTCCTGATGTGTTTGCGTCACCAAAATAAGATGGTGTTGCAGTTGACTGGTTGAAACGATAGTATTTAGAATCTCTTGTAAAAGAATGTCCTATTTTTAAATTCGAAAAATCATTTTCATGTAAGCTATCTTTTGCTGATAGTAGCTTAAAGGTATGTTCAAAATACAAACGTTTTCCTTCTAGTGTATTTTCGGCATCATTTAAATTCACATCTAATCTACCTCTATTGCCACTAAAGTTAGGATCGTCGTTTAAGAAAGCCTCTAAAGAAGTAGCTGTTAAACCTCCGTTTTCTTGATTAAAAAAATCTTGATTAACTGCCTGACCTTTTATAGCATATTGTCCTTTAGGAGTTTCATATTTAAAACTCATTCTAAAATTACCTGAACTTGATAATGCGCGCCTGTAAGCACCTAACGAACGAATCCCTTTGTAGGACAAGCCTACATTAAATCGTTTTGAAAAATTTGTGGTAAATAAAATATCTAAAACTTGCCCTTGCTCTAATCCTGTTCTATATAAAACTTCGGTTGTTGGTGTTGGCACATGGTAATAATCTACATCTTCTTTTTCGAAATAATTAAACTGTTTTGCTCGAAAACCAATATCAGGGAACTGAGAAATACCTTTAAAATTATATCCTAAATTATTAAATGTTTGTCCTTGGTTATGAAAGGGTAATAACTCGAAATTATCCTTTCTTAAAAAATTAAACTTATAATGCTTTTTTAACGTTAACGTAGTATCTACAATTGTAGTATCGTTTTTAAAAGAGATTATCTTATAATCGGTATACTTTGTTTTACCGCTAAGTTTTACGTTAACCTCTCCTTCATATATAGAATCATTGCTCTGATTAAAACCACCTCTATTCCCTACATTTAAACCTCTCGGAAGGTCTCTTTTCTGAGAATACATTTGAGCGCTTAACACTAATAAAATAATGATTATAAAAAATTTCTTCATAATGACAAAAGTAAAATAATTAAACGACAAAAATTGTGAATAATTTCTTTGAAAACTGTTAATTTGTAATATGTTGAAATTAAATTATAGCGGACATATTTTAGAGGCAGGAACAGATGAAGCTGGTAGAGGTTGCCTATCTGGGCCTGTGGTTGCAGCAGCCGTTATTTTACCTGAAAATTTTCATCATGAATTACTGAATGATTCTAAGAAAGTTTCAGAAAAAAAGCGTCGTGAATTACGCCCCTATATCGAAGAACATGCCTTAGCCTTTGGCGTTGCTTTTGTAGATCATAAAGAAGTAGATGAGATAAATGTTTTACAAGCATCTATAACTGGTATGCAACGCTCTATAGAACAACTTTCTCCGCAACCTACATTTATTATTGTTGATGGTAATAAATTTAAACCTTATAAAGAAATTCCGCACGAAACAATTGTAAAAGGTGATGCTAAATTTATGAGTATTGCAGCAGCATCTGTATTAGCAAAAACATATAGAGATGAATATATGGAAAAAATTCATCAAGAATATCCGCAATATAATTGGCGAAAAAATAAAGGCTACCCTACAAAAGAACATCGAAACGCAATTCGTGAATTTGGTGCAACTCCTTACCACCGAATGACTTTTAAATTACTTCCCGAACAATTTAAATTAAAACTTTAGTTTCTCTATTTTTGTCTTCCAATATTTTAGAAGATGATTAAAAGAACGCGTGCAGAAATTAGCAAATGTATTATTCATAAAGTTGCTAATAAATACAATAGTGGCCAAAATGCTTTTTCAGAAAGCTTAGTTCGTTTCGATGAAGAAAGCTACGAATTATTGATGCCTTTTTTATTAAAAAACTTTGGTACAGTAACACAAAGTTATCGTTTTAACCATCATGCTGATGTTCGTTTAAACGAAATTAACAAATACACTTCTGATATTTTTGAAGATGAAAACACGTTCATAGAGCATTCTAAAAACATTGTAAATCACTTATACGAACAATCAAATTCTGCCAATATAAAAACAGGTGATGTTTTGGTGGTTTATTTCGAAGGCATCGAATATAAAGACATCTTAACTGAAGCTGTTGGTGTTTTTAAAATTGAAAGCAAAGTAGATTTTTTACAAACATATTTAGATGATGATAGTTTTGATGTGGTTGTTCAGAAAGGAATTTCAACTAAAAAATTAGACAAAGGATGTTTAATTGTAAATTCTTCTGATACTGAAGGAACCGTAATCTTATCAGTAGACAACAATAATTATGATGCGCAATATTGGATTAAAAATTTCTTAAATGCAAAATTTGCAGATGATCGTAATTTACATACTCAGAATTATTTAGAAATGTGTAAAGATTTTTCTGAAGAAATTATAAAACCTGAATTCGGAAAACATGAACAAAGCAATTTCTTAGCCAATACGGTTGATTATTTTAAAGAGCATGAAAACGTAGATTATCATGGTTTTAAAGAAGAAATTTTTGAAGACGAGAAACATAAAGGCATGTTTGAAGACTACAAAAAACATTTTGAAGGTTTGAATGATGTTTTAATTCGTAATAACTTTGAAGTTTCGGATGCGGTATTAAAAAAAGAAAAAAGTAAGTTTAAAACAGAATTTAAACTCGATACAAATATTCTAATTAAAATTGATGTAGACGCACCTGATGCTTCTTCAGAATATCTAGAACAAGGTTATGATGAAGAGAAAAAAATGAAATATTATAAAGTATTTTATAATACTGAAAAATAAGTAATAAAAAAGGGAACGTTTAAAACGTTCCCTTTTTTATTACCTATTTTTTAATGCTATTCTAAACTTGCTTCAGAATCTCATCGTTAGATTCTTACTCTTTCTCAGCCATTTTCTTAACGTAATCAGTAATAATAACGATTTGAGTTGGCCCTACTTTACCTTCAATATAATTTGCGTTTTCATGATCTAAAGAAATTCTACGAACAGCAGTACCTTGTTTGGCAACCATACTAGAACCTTTTACTTTTAAATCTTTAATTAATACTACAGAATCTCCTGCTTGTAAAATTACTCCGTTTGCATCTCTGTGAATTATTTTTTCACTTTCATCTAAATGATCTCCACTTTCTTTAGCATAACGTAAATCATCATCTTCTAAATACAACATATCTAACAAATCCTGAGGCCAACCTTCTTTACGAAGTCTAGATAACATTCTCCAAGCAATAACCTTTACGGCTCTAAACTCACTCCACATACTATCATTTAAACAACGCCAATGATTTGCTTCTGTTTTTTCAGCATCTTCAATTTGCTCAACACAAGTATCACAAGCTAATAAGCTACCATCAACACCACCAATAGCCATTGGTTTAACTTCATAAATTGATAAATTATCTTTTGAAGCGCATAACTCACATTGATTTCCACTTCTATCTTGTAATTCTTCTAATAAACTCATTTTTTTACTCTATAAATTAATGTCTGTAAAAATACATTTTTATTTTTCTTCAAGCTTTTATAATAGTTAAAAAGTAATTTTATCCTTCAGTAAAACAAAAAAAGCCTAGAAGATTAAATTTTCTAGGCTTTTTTTAATATTTTTCTTAAAAGAAAAGGTTAATCTTCTAAATACAATTCGATTAATCCTTTTGGCGTTTCTACTTCAATTGTTTTATTCTCTCGATCTACTTTTTTAATAAAGTCGTCAATCATAGGTATAAAAATCTCGGTATTACCGTTTTCAATTTCAAAAAGAGGTTGCGCTGCTTTATCATTTATATATGCTAAAGTACCTACCTCTCCGTAATTTTTATCAATAATCGTAAAACCTATAACTTCATGGTAATAAAATTTATTTCCAGTAAGTTTTGGCAGTAAATTTAAAGGCAAATAAATTCCTGCTCGCATAATAGCATCAGCATCTTGCTCGGTATCTACATCTTCAAATTTTACACGAAACATAGTGCTTTTACTTAACGAAGATTTTTCAATAAAAAAAGGAACCAGATTATTGCCTAAATCGACAAAAACTGATTCCAAATTTTCGTAAAGATCGGGTTCATCAGTGTCTAACTTAATAACCACTTCACCCTTAAAACTATGTTTTTTAACGATTTTGCCAAGATAAAAACACTCTTCTTTTTGCATCATCATTATAGTACAGTTTTTTATTCTTCGCTATCTGCTCCGTTATCTGCAGCTACTTCTTCACTATCCGCAACAGGTGCAGCAGGTGTATTAGCAGCAATACGTGCAGCGTTTACAGCTTTTTCAGCTTCTAAAGCTTTTGCTTTTGCATCAGCATCAGCCTTTGCTAAACCATCAACTTTACCAGCTACTAAACCAGTTTTTTCCTCTAACCAAGCTGCAAATTTAGCATCTGCTTGTTCTTGTGTTAAAGCTCCTTTTTTAACTCCACCAGCTAAATGATTCTTTAATAAAACACCTTTATAAGATAAAATGTTTCTTGCAGTATCCGTTGGTTGAGCACCTTTTTGTAACCATTCTACAGCTGTATCAACATCTAAGTCAATTACTGCTGGGTTCGTGTTAGGGTTGTACGTTCCGATTTTTTCTAAATAACGACCATCTCTTTTTGATCTTGAATCAGCAGCTACTACCCAGTAAAAAGGTTTTCCTTTTTTACCGTGTCTTTGTAATCTAATTTTTACAGGCATAATTTTTAATTTTTAAGGTACGCGACCTTGATTATTAACAAATCTTATCATCTCGTGATAAGTGGGCGCAAATGTATAGCTTTTTTTTTATTAAAAATTAAAAACGTAACATTATTGCAATAAAAAAGAGCCTGAAAAACAAGCTCTTAAGAAAATTTTGGTGAGTTTAGGTATTACAACACTCTAACGTCAACTGCGTTTAAACCTTTTTTTCCTTCTTTAAGATCATACTCTACTGTATCTCCTTCTCTAATCTCATCGATTAAACCTGATACATGTACAAAATACTCTGTGTTTGATCCTGACTCAGTAATAAATCCAAAACCTTTAGATTCATTAAAGAACTTTACTGTTCCTTCTTTCATTGTAAAAAAATATTATATTTAATAAAGTGCAAAGATACTTCTATAATTCGATTCTTAATTAATTTTATATCAATAAAACTAAAACTTAACATCTACGTAACAATAGATTATGTGTATTTATTGACTATAAAACTCAATATCACGTTACAAACTCGTTAATAACTTCTACTAAAAACAACACAAATTCTTCGTATTTTTACACTTTACTTATACCTAAACGCTTCAATAAAACACTCTAGATGTATTTAATTTTTGATACTGAAACTACCGGACTACCTAAAAGTTGGAATGCGCCTATTACTGACACTAATAATTGGCCTAGAGCTACTCAAATCGCGTGGCAATTACATGATGAATTAGGTAATTTAGTTGAGCATAACGATTTTTTAATTAAACCAGACGGATTTAATATTCCGTATGATGCAGAAAGAATTCATGGTATCTCTACCGATTTAGCGCAGGAGCAAGGAATTGAACTTTCTGAAGGTTTAGCGTTATTTAATGAAGCTTTAAGTAAAACAAAATTTATAGTTGGGCAAAATCTTGCTTTCGATATTAATATTATGGGGTGTGAATTCCATCGTTTAGGTGTTGATAACAACTTAACAAAACTACCAATATTAGATACATGTACAGAGCATACAGCAAAAATGTGTCAGATTCCTGGTGGTCGTGGTGGTAAATTTAAATTACCAACATTAACCGAATTACACCAGCATTTATTTGGAGACGGTTTTGGAGATGCGCACAACGCAACTGCCGATGTAGAAGCAACAACTAGATGTTTTTTAGAATTAATTCGTTTACGTCAGTTTACCAAAGAACAACTTCAGGTTACAGACGATTTTTTTGATCGCTACACTCAAAACAACCCAAGTGTTACTCAAATAATCGGACTAAATCACTTAAATCTTAAAAGAGAAAGTGAAAAAATTCGCGCTAGAAAAGAAAAAGCAAAAGGAGATACAACAACTATAAGTACTAATGAAGGTTTAGCTGAGTTAAAAGATAGTCAGTTCGCACACCTTCATAATCATACACAATATTCTGTTTTACAATCTACCATACAAATTGGTAATATTGTAAAAGCTGCTGCAAAAGATAACATGTCGGCAGTAGCAATGACCGATACAGGTAATATGATGGCTGCTTTTCATTTCGTACAAGCAGTTTTAAATCATAACAAAGCTGTTGATTCGGCTAATATTGAAGCTATAGAAAAAGGAGAAGAACCTACTCAAAAACCTTTAAAACCAATTGTTGGTTGTGAATTTAATATTTGTAACGATCACACTAATAAAAGTCAGAAAGACAACGGTTACCAAGTTGTTTTATTAGCTAAAAATAAAAAAGGATATCACAACTTAGCAAAAATGTCGTCTATTGCTTTTGTTGATGGTTTTTATTACATCCCTAGAATTGATAAAAAAGTAGTAGAACAATACAAAGAAGACATTATTGTACTTACTGGTAGTTTGTACGGTGAAGTGCCAAGTAAAATATTAAATGTTGGTGAAGCGCAAGCTGAAGAAGCATTAATTTGGTGGAAAGAACAATTCGGTGATGATTTGTACATCGAATTGATGCGCCATAATCAAGAAGATGAAAAAGTTGTTAATGAAACACTCTTAAAGTTTTCTAAAAAGCATAACGTAAAAACAGTTGCATCTAACAACACATTTTATTTAAGCAAAGAAGATGCCAATGCGCATGATATTTTACTTTGTGTAAAAGACGGTGAAAAACAAGCAACACCTAAAGGTAGAGGTCGTGGTTATCGTTATGGTTTACCTAACGACGAGTACTACTTTAAATCATCTGAAGAGATGAAAACTTTATTTGCAGATCTTCCTGAAGCCATCATTAATATTCAGGAAATTGTAGATAAAATAGAACCTTATACTTTAGCTCGTGATGTTTTATTACCTGCTTTTGATATTGCTGACGAATTTAAAGATGAAAAAGATAATGAAGACGGAGGTAAACGAGGTGAGAATAATTTCTTACGCCATTTAACATACGAAGGTGCAAAAAAACGATATGGCGAAATAACTGATAGTATTCGTGAACGTTTAGATTTTGAGTTGGAAGTAATTGAAAAAACTGGATATCCTGGTTACTTCTTAATTGTTGAAGATTTTATCCGCGAAGCGAGAAACATGGATGTTTCTGTAGGGCCAGGACGTGGTTCTGCCGCTGGATCTGTAGTTGCCTATTGTTTATGGATTACCAATATAGACCCTATTAAATACGATTTACTTTTTGAGCGTTTCTTAAATCCCGAACGTGTATCAATGCCCGATATCGATATTGATTTTGATGATGAAGGGCGTGGTCGTGTAATGGATTATGTAATCGACAAATACGGTGCAAATCAGGTAGCTCAAATTATTACCTACGGTACCATGGCTGCAAAATCTTCTATTAGAGATACTGCTCGCGTATTAGATTTACCGCTTTTTGAAGCTGATAGAATTGCCAAGTTGATTCCTGGAATGAAGCTAAAGAAAATATTCTCTTTGGATGACAAGACCTTAAAGGAAAAACTTCGTGCTGAAGAAATAGAATTAGTAAACGAACTAAAAAGACTTTCTAATGGAAATGATTTAATGGCAGAGACCATTAATAAAGCTCGGATTTTAGAAGGTTCTGTTCGTAACACTGGTATTCACGCCTGTGGTGTAATTATTACTCCAGATGATATTACCAAATTCGTACCTGTTGCACTTGCCAAAGATTCCGACATGTATGTAACTCAGTTCGACAACTCGGTTGTTGAAGATGCTGGTTTACTAAAAATGGATTTCTTGGGATTAAAAACGTTAACCTTGATTAAGGATACCGTTAAAATTGTAAAAGCACGACACGATGTTCTTTTAGACCCTGAGACCTTTCCGTTAGATGATGTAAAAACCTATGAACTTTTCCAAAGAGGAGAAACTGTTGGTATTTTTCAATATGAATCTCCAGGAATGCAAAAACACATGAGATCTTTAAAACCTACCGTTTTTGAAGATTTAATTGCCATGAATGCCTTGTATCGTCCAGGACCGATGGAATATATTCCTTCTTTTATCCGAAGAAAACACGGAGATGAAGAAATTGAGTACGATTTACCTGCCATGGAAGAATACCTAGCTGAAACCTACGGAATTACCGTATACCAAGAGCAGGTAATGTTACTTTCGCAAAAATTAGCTGATTTTACCAAAGGTGAAGCCGATGTTTTACGTAAGGCAATGGGTAAAAAGCAAATTGCTGTTCTTGATAAAATGAAACCAAAGTTTGTTAAACAAGCAATTGCAAATGGTCATGATGAAAAAAAATTAGAAAAAATTTGGACAGACTGGGAAGCCTTTGCTTCTTATGCTTTTAACAAATCGCACTCTACTTGTTATGCTTGGATCGCTTATCAAACTGCGTATTTAAAAGCCCATTACCCGGCTGAATATATGGCTGCGGTTCTTTCTAACAACATGAACGATATTAAATCGGTTTCATTTTTTATGGAAGAATGTAAGCGTGCCGGAATTACTGTTTTGGGGCCTGATGTAAATGAATCTTTCTCTAAATTCTCAGTAAACAAAGAAGGAGCAATTCGTTTTGGAATGGCTGCAATTAAAGGTGTTGGTGGTCTTGCCGTAAAGGCAATTATTAATGAACGTGAAGAGAATGGTCATTTTTCTTCTGTTTTTGATCTTGCTAAACGAGTTGATTTACGGGTGGCAAATAAAAAAGCATTTGAAGGTTTAATTTTAGCTGGCGGTTTCGATTCTTTTACAAATACACACAGAGCACAATATTTTGTGGAGGATGAAAAGAATCAAAAATTTATAGAAAAAGCATTACGTTTTGGTAACAAATATCAAGAAAATCAGAATTCTTCTCAGGTTTCTTTATTTGGCGGAGCCTCTGAAGAAGAAATGCCCGAACCAATTATCCCAACTTGTGATACTTGGGCAACTATGGAGCTATTAGGTAAAGAAAAAGAAGTAGTAGGTATTTATATTTCTGCGCATCCGCTAGATGATTTTAAAAACGAATTAAAATTTTGCAACGCAGCATTATCTCATTACAATGATTTACCTAAATACGAAGGCATGGCATTGTCTTTTGGTGGCATCGTAACCGATGTACAGCATCGCATATCAAAAGCAGGAAAAGGTTGGGCTACTTTTTTTATTGAGGATTATAGTGAGAATTTCGAGTTTAGAATTTTTGGTGAAGAATACCTTCGTTTTAAACACTTTTTGGTTCCTAATTCTTTCTTATTTGTAAAAACAATGGTAAAACCAGGTTGGACAAACAAAGAAGGTGTAAAAGGTGAACCAAGAGTCAGCTTTAACGAGTTCTTATTACTTCATGACATTATGGATAAAATGTGTAAAAAAATAACCATAAAGATGCCTTTACAAGATGTAAAAGAAAACAGAATTAAAGATTTGCAGCATTTATTTGCAACTAATAGAGGAACTCAGAATTTACATTTTACTATTTGGGACACCGAAGAAAAAATAGAGCTGAATTTACCAAGCAGAAATACTAAAATTAAAATTTCTAATGAATTTTTAAAGTTATTGGATGAGCAACATATTAATTATAAATTGAATTAAAAATGCTTTCTAAACATCTTAACAGTGATGCTTTATTAGTAAAGGCAGTTAATGAAAAACTGTATGCAAATTTAATTACTCAGTTAAATAAAGATTTTAGCTTAGCCAATTTAGCAATTAATTTAACTAAAAACAGCACACCAACTACATTAAAGGACGAGTTAACAAAAGTAATAAAGCATTTAATTCTGGCGGATTTAAACAGCTATAAAAATCTTTTATATATTATTGATATTACTGAAACAATGACTTATAAAAAAGAAGCATCAAATATTGACACCTATACCGAAAGTATTGTCTTTTTAATATTAAAAAGAGTTTGGAAAAAAGTATGGTTTCGGGCTAATTATTCTAATTAGTTATTTCTCTAAGAAGTGTAAAATAATTTCACTCACTTTTTCTAATTCAGCAGATAACTGAGTTTCATTCCAAGGATGTTTTACATTAAAAACATGATCTGCTCCTTCAATAACTTGTAGTTTACTTTTAGGATTCCATTCATGCAGTTCTTTTGCTTCATTAATAGAGATTGAAGTGTCATTATCTCCATGGATAATTAAATGCGGAATCTTTAATTGTTATTCAGCAGATTTGATATTAAGGCGTTTCTCATTATCTTTAAAATCAGTATAAAACTGATAATAATGTGGCATTTGTTGTTTCGTTCTTCCATTTACAACATATTTAACACCAGATTCTTTCCATTCTTTTAAGTTACCAACAGTAGCAGTCCGTTTGCCTAAATCACTAACACTTGCTAATGTAATAAGTTTTGTAATTCTATTATCTTCTGATGCTTTTATTATTGCAATGCCGCCGCCTCTACTATGACCTATTAAATTAATATCACTTGTATTAAAACTTTCACTGTCTTTAAAATAAGAAGCCGCCCAATCTAACACATCATTTAAATCGTCAAGTTCTTTTGTGTAGTTATTATTCCCGAAGGCTTCTAAATCTGTAAAATCAATAGGATTTTCTATAGTTCCTCCGTTATGAGAGAAGTTAAATTTAACAAAACAAAATCCTACATTAGCAAAATATTCAGCCATTAAATTCCAAGCCCCCCAATCTTTAAAACCTTTATAACCATGACAAAAAATAACAATCGGTTGATTACTCTTTTCTCTTGAAGAAAACACATCAATTAAAATAGATTTTTTATCAACTCTATCTAGAATTATGTTCTTTTTGATTTCCATAATAGGAGTTATTCTAATTAGTCAATTCTCTAAACAAGCTTTCTAAATTTTTATTTTCGGTATTTAAACCAAGAATTTTAAGTCCATTTTCTTGCGCAAAATCAAAAATTACTGGGCGCATATCTTCTGATGTTTCAAAAGTAAGTATCCAATTATTTTCTACCGTATTTTTATAATAAACAATATTTGGTAAACGCTGTATAAATTGTTCTTCTAACTTATAATCAAACGTAACTTTAATTGTTTGTTCCTTGCTTGTTTTAAGTTCAGAAATTGGTTTATCAATAACCAGTTCCCCTTTATTTATAATAATTACACGATCGCAAACCGCCTCTACCTCTTGCATAATATGGGTAGATAATAAAACTGTTTTATTCTTACCAAGCTCTTTAATCAACTCACGAATTTCTACTAATTGATTCGGATCTAAACCTGTAGTTGGTTCATCTAAAATCAATACTTCCGGATTATGTAAAATTGCTGCTGCCAAACCAACTCGCTGTCTATATCCTTTTGACAGTTGATTGATTTTTTTATGTGCCTCAACTAATAATCCAACTTGTTGAATAACAGTTTCTATTTCTTCTTTTTTAACTTGATGCAATGATGCTTGAAATTGTAAATACTCACGCACATACATATCTAAATACAACGGATTGTGTTCAGGTAAATAACCTATTTTTTTCTGTGCTTCAATAAGGTTTTTAACAACGTCTATTCCGCTTACAAAAACAGTTCCTTCACTTGGCTGAATAAATCCGGTTAAGATTTTCATAGTGGTAGATTTTCCCGCTCCGTTTGGACCTAAAAACCCCACTATCTCTCCTTTTCTTGCTTTAAAAGAAATATCATTGACTGCTTTTTGTGTTCCGTAAATTTTGGATATAGAAGTAAGTTGTATTGACATATTTTTATCAATTGAGGTTCTGAAATAAAATCAGAATAACATAAATTATCGTGTCTCTTCGAGCGCAGTCGAGAAGTATTTTATACGGTCTCGACTGCGCTCGACTTGACATTTAAAAACCGTTTATTTTCTTTTGTAAGAAACGAAACTGTAATCGTATTTATTTTTTTCATCTGCTTTGCAATCCTCTCTAGATATTTCTTCCCAAACATCTAAATCAATGGTTGGAAAAAAAACATCTGCTTCAAAATCGTGATGAACAATCGTAATATCTAATTGATCAACCAACCCTTTTTCGATGGCTTGTTTATAAACCTGGGCTCCTCCAATTATAAAAACATCCGAAGCTGATTTTGATAATTCAATAGCCTCTTCAATTGAGTTCGCGACCAAACATCCATCTTTAAAATAATCATTATTCCTAGTTATAATAACCGATGTACGATTAGGTAATGGTTTTCCAATACTTTCGAAAGTATTACGCCCCATTAAAATATAATGTCCCGAAGTAACTTTCTTAAATCGTTTTAAATCCGCAGGCAAATGCCAAATTAAATCATTATCTTTTCCTAAAGCATTGTTATTTGCTATTGCAGCAATTATTGTAATCATAGATTGTATTTAATAAATGGCTAGACACTCTTTGCCCACTCTTTAATATAACTTGTTAAATCTCTTTTACTTGTAGTAGCTTCGGCTAAAACATCTGTTTTTATATTATCAACTAAAGTTTCTATTGCTTCTAAAACCTTTTCATCATTAATATCAGCTATTTTATCATACAGAGCATCTTTTAAAACATCAACATTTGTAGTCATTTTCTATATTTTTTAGGTTCCTATTACAAAGCTACTAAAGAAATTATAAAAAATAATGTTAAATTATACTGCTACAGCACCTTTAATATGTGGATGCGGATTATAATCTACTAATTCGAAATCTTCAAAAGTAAAATCTTCAATGTTTTTGATTTCAGGATTCATTTTCATTTTTGGTAATGCCCTTGTTTCTCGAGACAATTGCAATTCTAATTGTTCGATATGATTGCTATAAATATGTGCATCTCCAAAAGTATGAATAAACTCCCCTGCTTCATAACCACAAACCTGAGCAATCATCATTGTGAACAATGCATATGAAGCAATATTAAACGGAACACCTAAAAAGATATCAGCACTTCGTTGATATAACTGGCAAGATAATTTTCCGTCTGCTACATAAAACTGAAAAAATGCATGACACGGAGGTAAAGCTGCTTTATCGTTAGCAACGTTTTCAGAAAATGATTTTGAAGTATCAGGCATTACAGAAGGATTCCATGCAGAAACTAACATTCTACGACTGTTCGGATTCGTTTTTAGTGTTTCAATAACATCTTTTAATTGATCAATTTCATCACTATTCCAATTACGCCATTGATGACCATAAACAGGTCCTAAATCGCCGTTTTCATCAGCCCAAGAATTCCATATTTTAACACCGTTTTCTTGTAGATACTTAATATTTGTATCACCTTTTATAAACCAAAGCAACTCATATATAATCGATTTTAAGTGCAACTTCTTTGTAGTTACCATCGGAAAACCTTCACTTAAATCAAAACGCATTTGATAACCAAAAACACTTTTTGTTCCTGTTCCTGTTCTATCACCTTTCTCGTTTCCGTTTTCTAAAACGTGTTTTACTAAATCTAGATATTGCTTCATCTTCTACTTTTGATTTCTGTAAAAATAAAAAAGCTTCAACATTTAATGCTGAAGCTTTTAAAATTATATTAATAAGTTATTAACTATTTAGTTATCTGTGGCGACTCGCCACTACCCAATAATCATACCGGCTATGGTTGCAGACATTAAAGAAGCTATTGTTCCTCCAATTAAAGCCTTAATACCAAATTCTGATAATGTTTTACGTTGCCCTGGTGCTAATGACCCAATACCACCAATTTGAATACCAATGGATGCAAAATTTGCAAATCCGCATAACATATAAGTTGCCATAATAATAGATTTATTATACGTTAAATGCGTTGCGTTTGCAATATTTTTAAGTTCTGCTAACTGAATATACCCAACAAATTCACTTGCAGCTAATTTAATACCTAACAATTGCCCCATTAAAGCCATATCTTCTTTTGCAACACCAATCAACCACATTAAAGGAGCAAAAACATATCCTAAAATTGCCTCTAAAGAAAACTTAGTATAACTTGTATTTGCCGCCATCCAAGTGTTTAGTGATGTGACATCTCCTACCCAACCTAAAACACCATTTATCATAGCTATGAAAGCAATAAAAACTAATAACATTGCTGCTACATTCATTGCTAATTGCAAACCTTCTGTTGTTCCGTTAGCAATAGCATCTAATATATTCGAACCTATTTTATCAGACGAAACCTCAACTTCTGTATTTACTTTTTCTGTTTGTGGATACAAAATTTTAGATATAATTATGGCTCCAGGTGCTGCCATTACTGACGCAGCCAACAAATGCTTTGCATACAATAATCGTAAACCTTCGTCTTCACCTCCCAAAAACCCAATATAAGCTGCTAAAACAGCTCCGGCTACTGTTGCCATACCACCAATCATTACTAATAGTATTTCTGATCGGTTCATTTTTTCTAAATATGCCTTAATCAATAAAGGAGCTTCTGTTTGACCTAAAAATATATTTCCTGCAACAGATAAACTTTCTGCACCTGATATTTTTAAAACCTTAGATAAAAGCCATGCTAACGCTTTTACTACTTTTTGAATTAAGCCAAGGTAAAATAATAATGATGTTAATGCCGAAAAGAAAATAATGGTAGGTAATACTTGAAAGGCAAAAATGAATCCGTAAGAACTCATATCTGATACCAAACCACTAAATAGAAATTCACTTCCTGCTCGTGTAAAATCTAATACGCTTACAAATAAACCTCCAACTATTTCAAAAGCTGTTTGAACAAAAGGAACTCTTAAAACACCTATGGCAATAACCAACTGAAAAGCCAATCCTAAACCAACCGTTTTCCAATCAATCCCTTTTCTATTGGCACTAAATAAAAATGCGATAATTAATAAAGAAACCATTCCTAAAACACCACGCCATAAACTCTGTGTAGAAAATCCACTACTTGGTATAATAGCTTCTGACATCTCTGTTTTTTCTTTACCTTGATTTGCTATAAACACTGCGTTATTGCTAGATGTAAAACTATATAACACATCTTTTTCTGCTAATACTAATGCTTCCTCTGTTAATTCAACTACATTATAATAACGAACTGTATCATTAGGTTGTTTGTGATTAAGAATTAATAAATTATTCTGATGAATATAATTTCCTGCTGCTTGTAAACTGTCTTTAGCGAGTATAGAATAATTAAAATCACCTCTAGTTAAGTTTAAAACATCTGATGGATTTACGGCAACTACCGAATTACCATCAGTAGTAGTAATCGATGAAAAACTCCACTTTTTCTCTATGCTCTGACCAAAAGTTAGTATTGATGCACAAAGCATTATGAGAGTAAATAATTTCTTCATTTTATATATTTTATTAAGAACGTTTGCTTATTTCGTCACGAAGTTCTGCTGCTAACTCATAATCTTCGTTAACTACAGCTTCATTAAGTTGTTCGTGTAATTCTTGTAATGATAAATGCGTATATCCCTTTTCCTCTTCAAACTCATCTTCTAAAGAGAATTCTATCTCGTCAGATTCTAGATCTTCTTCTATAATTAACTCTTCGTCTAGCTTTAAGTAAACACCTGCTTTATCTAAAATATTTTCATAAGTAAAAATAGGTGCTTGAAAACGAACTGCCAGTGCAATTGCATCAGAAGTACGAGTATCAATAACTTCTTCAACTCCTTCTCGCTCGCAAATTAAACTAGAGTAAAAAACACCATCAACAAGTTTATGAATAATAACCTGAGTTACTTTGATAGAGAATTTATCAGAAAATGTTTTAAATAAATCGTGTGTAAGTGGTCTTGGTGGTCGAATTTCTTTCTCTAAAGCGATTGCTATAGATTGTGCTTCGAATGCTCCAATAATAATAGGGAGTGTTCTTGTACCGTCCATTTCACTTAGCACTAATGCATAAGCTCCACTTTGAGTTTGGCTATACGAAATCCCTTTAATAGTTAGTTTTATTAAACTCATGTACAATTATAAAATAACAAAAAGCTGTCTAATTTTAGGCTCTACGCTTCAAATTTAGACAGCCTTCTTAAGTGGGCACAATTTACTAAAAATTATGAGTTGAACTCTAATTTCTATAAAAAGAAAATTTACCCACTAAAATTATGCTTGTTTAAAAGCTTTTAATTTTTCTATTAACTGCGGTACAACTTCAAAAGCATCACCAACAATTCCGTAATCTGCAGCTTTAAAGAAAGGAGCTTCTGGATCTGTATTGATAACCACTTTTACTTTTGATGCATTAATACCAGCTAAGTGCTGAATTGCACCCGAAATACCAATGGCAATATATAAATTTGAAGCTACTGGCTTACCAGTTTGCCCTACGTGTTCACTATGAGGACGCCATCCTAAATCAGAAACTGGTTTAGAACATGCTGTTGCAGCTCCTAAAACAGTTGCTAACTCTTCAATCATTCCCCAGTTCTCTGGACCTTTCATTCCACGACCTGCAGAAACCACGATATCAGCATCAGCAATAGTTACTGTACCACTAGCTTTATTAATACTTTCTGATTTTACTCCTAGCTCTGGCAAAGTTGCATCAAAACTCTCTGTCGATCCGCTTACCGAATTTTCGTGAGCTCCGTATGAATTCTTTGCTACTCCTACTACTTTTTTCTCTGTTGAGATTTCAGTATTGTTAAATCCTTTATTTGAAAAAGCTTTTCTTCTTACAACAAACGGACTAACACTTGCTGGCAAAGCAACAACATTAGATGCATATCCTGCCTCTAAACCTACAGCAACTAAAGGAGCTACCGTAAAACCATTAATACTAGAATCTATGATTACTGTATTTGCTGATTTTGATTCTGCTACTTGCTTAATAATAGAAGCGTATGCTTTTGCATTAAAAGATGCTACGTCATTTTTTACTTCAATTACTTTTTCTGCTCCGTATGCATATAATTCAGAAGCATCTCCACCGTTGATAGTTAATACCAACATGTCGCTTCCTAATTGTTCTGCTACTTTTTTTCCGTATGAAACTACTTCAAAAGCAGTTTTTTTAAATTTTCCTTCCGATGCATCGGCAAAAACTAATACAGACATATTTTTATGTTTTTTTATGTTATCGCGAGAAAAATAATTTTTAAAACAAATTACCTCACTTTATTCGCAACAACGTGGTTTTAAATCTTACTATTAAATTGCTTTCGCTTCGTTGTGTAACAAGTCGATTAATTCATCAACAGTATCAACTAACTTTACAGCTCCTTTTTCAGCAGGCTTCTCAAAATTTTGAGTAGCAGTACTTGCAGCAACACCTGTTGGTTCTACTACAGCTAAAGGTTTTTTACGAGCCATCATAATTCCACGCATATTTGGTATACGTAAATCTTTTTCTTCTACTAACCCTTTTTGCCCCGCAATTACCATTGGTAAAGTTGAAGAAACTTTCTCTTCTCCTCCATCAATCTCTCTTCTTAAAGAAACATTTGCCCCATCTATTTCTGCACCTACACAAGCATTTACAAAATTAAAATCAACTAAAGAAGCTAACATCCCTGGTACCATTTGACCGTTGTAATCTGCTGATTCTTTACCTGCTAAAACTAAATCGTAACCACCGCTTTTAACAACAGCTGCTAATTCTTTAGCAACCATAAAACCATCGGTAGGTTCTGCGTTTATACGAATTGCATCATCTGCACCAATAGCTAAAGCTTTACGTAAAGTTGGTTCTGTTGAAGCACCTCCTACATTTACAACTGTTACACTAGCACCTTGCTTTTCTTTAAACCACATAGCACGAGTTAAACTAAACTCGTCATAAGGATTTATAACATATTGAACTCCGTTAGTATCAAACTTTGTATTGTTATCTGTAAAGTTAATTTTCGAAGTAGTATCAGGTACATGACTGATACAAACTAATATTTTCATATATCGTTGTTTTTAAGAAACTTAATTTTTGAGCTACGAAGTTACGGTTTTTTTTTAATTTACTATGCATGCATAGTATTTTTTTTAACTTCCTAATTATTTAATAACAGAAGGTTACAAAGGTAAGTAACGATTTGTTTAAGTTAAAAACCTATTTCTTATTTCTATTTTTGTTATTTTTGCAATCTTGATAAACAACTACTAATATAACGTATGAAAACAATACAATTTAGAGAGGCTATTTGCGAAGCTATGAGTGAAGAAATGCGAAGAGACGAGAGCATTTACTTAATGGGTGAAGAAGTAGCTGAATATAACGGAGCTTATAAAGCTTCAAAAGGGATGCTAGATGAATTTGGTGAGAAAAGAGTTATTGATACTCCTATTGCTGAATTAGGTTTTGGTGGTATTGCAGTTGGATCTGCAATGAATGGAAATCGTCCTATTGTTGAATACATGACTTTTAACTTCTCTTTAGTTGGTATTGATCAAATTATTAACAATGCTGCTAAAATTCGTCAAATGAGTGGTGGACAACTAAATTGTCCTATTGTTTTTCGTGGCCCAACAGGTTCTGCCGGTCAATTAGGTGCTACACATTCACAAGCTTTTGAAAACTGGTTTGCAAACACACCAGGTTTAAAGGTTATCGTACCATCTAATCCTTATGATGCAAAAGGTCTATTAAAAGCAGCTATACGTGATGATGATCCAGTTATTTTTATGGAATCTGAACAAATGTATGGTGATAAAATGGAAGTTCCAGAAGGTGAATATATCATTCCTATTGGTGTTGCAGATATTAAAAGAGAGGGTACAGATGTAACGGTAGTTTCTTTTGGTAAAATTATTAAAGAAGCTTATAAAGCTGCGGATGAATTAGCTAAAGAAGGTATTTCTGTTGAAATTATCGACCTACGCACTGTTCGCCCAATGGATCATAATACAATTTTAAAATCTGTAAAGAAAACTAACAGATTAGTAATACTTGAAGAAGCATGGCCTTTTGGTAGTGTATCTTCAGAAATTACTTTTAGAGTACAAGATGAAGCTTTTGATTATTTAGATGCTCCTATAAAAAGAATTACAACTGCTGATACACCAGCACCATATTCACCAGTTTTATTAGCTGAGTGGCTACCAAATGCTAGTGATGTTGTTAAAGCTGTTAAAGATGTTTTATATCTTAACAAGTAATAGAGAAATAAGAAATTAAAAAGAAACAAAAATCCTTTTGACATTTGTCAAAAGGATTTTGCAGTATTAAAAAAAATGAAGAAATCACTCCTAATCCTACTTCTACTCATTACCAGTTCTTTATATTCTCAAATCACATTAAAAGGTAAAGTTGTTGATGAATTTAACAACCCTATGCCTTTTGTTACTGTATTTTTAAAAAATACAGTATTCGGAACGACCACCAACGATGATGGAACATTTTTTTTAAAAACAAAGAGATTTAGAGGTACTTTAGAAGTTTCTTTTATTGGTTTTCAAACACAAACTTTAAAAGTTAATAAAAAAACTAAATACTTAAATATTTCTCTTAAAGAAGAAGCTGATCAATTAGATGAGGTAATAATTGTTTCGAAACCTAAAAAGCGATTAAAGAAAAAAGAGAATCCTGCATATCGTATTTTAAAAGAAATCTGGAAAAGAAAACGAAAAAACGGACTTGATTTAGTTGATAATTATCAATACAAGAGACAAAGCACTATTGAATTAGGTCTTAACAATTTAGATACTATTTTTTTAAAAAACATTTTTAAAGATGAATATCAAAAAACAATAGATAAGGTAAAATACGATAGTGATGGTGTTAATTATTACATTCCAATTTATTTAAACGAAGAAGTAGCGAATATATATGGAGATAATAAAAACGAGAATATTAGAGAAGATATTGAAGCTGAAAAATCTGAAGGACTAGGCACAAAAGGTTTTGTCTTTGATAGAATGTCAAACACTTTTCAAGATGTTGATGTCTTTAAAAACAACATCAACTTATTAAGAAAATCTTTTATAAGCCCTTTATCTAACGATGGTTTTGCTACATACGATTATGTACTTTATGACAGCATCGTGAAAAATAACAAAAAATCATACAACATATACTTTTTTCCTATCAGAGATGGGGATCTAGCTTTTCAAGGGAACTTTTGGGTATCTGATAAAACATTTTCTATCGAAAAAATAAAAATGAAAGTCCATAAAAGCATCAACTTAAACTTTGTTAGAGGCTTATCATTTGAAAAAGAGTTTGAAGTAAGAAACGATAGTATTTACATACCTACTAAAAATGCCTATGTAGGTGATTTTACATTTCTTGACAAAAATGAAAGCAACAAAGGGTTAACAATCAAAAAAACAATTCTTTACAACGACTATATATTAGACAAACCACTTGCTAAGGATTTTTACACACAAGAGATTGTTAAAATAAGACCCAACCAATACAGAAAAGAAGACTCCTATTGGAAATCAAAACAAAATGAAGAAAGCAACTCAACATATAATTTTATAAGTATTGTAAAAGAAAAAAAACAAATTAAAAACATAACTGGCTTAATAAATACGGTTGCTAGTGGATTTATAAATACGCCAGCCGGAATTCAGTTTGGACCATTATGGACAATCTTTGCCAACAACCAAGTAGAAGGCTTCAGAACCAAAGTTGGCTTCAGAACCTTTAAATCTAAAGATGATCGTTTTCGTTTAGGTGGTCACTTAGCCTATGGTTTTAAAGACAAGGAATTTAAATACGGTTTAGAAGGTCGCTATTTATTATCATACAAACCAAGAATAGCAGTTGGGTTGGCATATCAGAAAGATATAGAACAATTAGGAAGTGTTTTATTAAATACTACGCAACTCTTAGGTTCCTCTTTTGGTACCGACGCTTTATTTTCTAGAGGTGACAACTTCTTTTTATCTAAAGTAGAAAAAATTGCTACTAATTTCGATTATCAGATTAAAACCAATTTACACGTAGGTGTTAACTTTTCACATGCAACCATAGAATCTGCATCTCCGAAAGATTTCTCTATGGATTATCTTGATGAAAACGGAAATATTAGATCTGGAATAACAGATGTTGCTTCTGATCTTTACATTTCTTATACACCTGGTCGATTTGTATACGGACTAGGAGTTGAAAGACGTTTTGGGCGTAATATTTTTCCGACTTTAGTCTTGAATTATCGCAGAGGATACAAAGGAGTATTTAACGGATCACATACTTACGATAAATTACAGTTTAAATATAACCAACCTATTCTTTTAAGTAAATTCGGAGTTTTAGATGCTACTCTAGAAGCAGGTAAAACATTTGGTACACTACCAATAGGTTTATTAAACGTAATACCAGCAAACCAAACATTATCATTAACAAAAAACACATTTGCCTTACTAAATTACTATGATTTTGTTACCGACTCTTATTTAGCGACACATTTCGAGCAGCATTTTAATGGCTTCCTCTTAAACAGGGTTCCTTTACTAAAAAAACTTAAACTACGTAGTTTGGTTACTTTTAGAGCTGCATACGGAACCATATCTAAAGAAAACAGAGCTATTAACGATGGTCTAGTAAATAGTAGTGGCGCTGCAAATATTAACTACAACACCCCTAATAAACTCTATTATGAATACAGTGTTGGTCTTGAAAATATTGGGTATGGTAACTTACGTTTTTTACGTATAGATGCTATTTGGAGAAGCAACTACACACCTCCTGCAGGCTCATTTGCTCCACCAACTCCGAAGTTCGCAATACGAATAGGAATTAAACCAGGCTTATAATCATTAGTTTAACAATAAAATAATAGTTCTTTTTTGTTAAAAAACACTAATAAATTATTACTTTTGCAAACCGATTTTTAGAAACGAAGAAAAGCAAGATAATATGACTGCAAAAGAAAGAAAAACAGTAGATGTTTTAATTGAAATACCAAAAGGAAGTAGAAATAAATACGAATACGATTTTGACTTAGGAAAAATTCGTTTCGATAGAATGTTATTTTCATCAATGATGTACCCTGGAGATTATGGTTTCATTCCTGAAACTTTAGCTTTAGATAACGACCCATTAGATGTATTAGTTTTAGGAGCTGAACCAACTTTTCCTATGTGTGTTATGGAAGTAAAACCTATCGGTGTTTTCCATATGGCAGATGAAAAAGGACAAGATGAAAAAATTATCTGTGTTCCTGTTTCTGATCCTATCTGGAGTCAATTAAACGACTTAAAAGATATGAATCCTCACCAAGTGAAAGAAATTACTCACTTTTTTCAAGTTTATAAAGACTTAGAAAAGAAAAAAGTAGATGTTGGTGGTTGGGGAGACGCAAACGAAGCTTATGAAATCTTAGATAAGTGTATCGAGCGTTACGAAAACAGCGAGCATAAAGCAAACGGAGATTTTACTATTTAACCAGTAAAATTCTATATAAATTACCAAAACCTCTCAGAACATTCTGAGAGGTTTTTTGTTTAGTCGCTGATTTCGTTATATTTACGAACATCAATTAACTAATCAAAACATAATTTATATGCAATCAATAATGATTTGGATGCCAATTGCAGCTGCTGTAATAGGATTACTTTACATGCTCGTTAAGAAAAAATGGGTAATGAAACAGAATTCAGGAGATGGGAAAATGAAAGAAATTTCTGACCATATTTACGAAGGTGCCTTAGCTTTCTTAAATGCAGAATACAAACTATTAACAGTTTTTGTAATTATCGTTAGTATATTACTGGCAATTATAGCCTACTTCGTTCCAACAACAAGCTATTTAATCGTAATTGCATTTATATGCGGTGCTATTTTTTCTGCTTTCGCAGGAAACATGGGTATGAAAATAGCGACCAAAACAAATGTAAGAACTACGCAAGCAGCAAAAACAAGTTTACCTAATGCCCTTAAAATTTCTTTTGGAGGCGGAACCGTAATGGGACTCGGCGTTGCCGGATTAGCAGTTTTGGGATTAACTACATTCTTTATCGCTTTCTTTTACTTCTTTACGGGAGGTGTTTGGACAAACACCATGGATATGACAATTGTTCTTGAAACTTTAGCTGGATTCTCTTTAGGTGCTGAAAGTATTGCTTTATTTGCTCGTGTTGGTGGAGGGATCTATACAAAAGCTGCAGATGTTGGTGCCGATTTAGTAGGTAAAGTTGAAGCTGGTATTCCTGAAGATGACCCACGTAACCCTGCTACAATAGCAGATAATGTAGGTGATAACGTCGGTGATGTTGCCGGTATGGGCGCAGATTTATTCGGTTCGTATGTTGCAACAGTTTTAGCTGCAATGGTTTTAGGAAATTATGTTATTAAAGATATGGGAGGAAGTATTTCTGATGCCTTTGGCGGAATTGGACCTATATTATTACCAATGGCAATTGCGGGTATCGGAATTATAATTTCGATAATCGGAACCATGTTGGTGAAAATTAAAAGTAATGATGCTAAAGAGTCTCAAGTAATGGGCGCCTTAAACTTAGGTAATTGGGTTTCTATTGTTTTAGTAGCAATCGCTTGTTTTATTTTATGCAAATGGATGCTTCCAGAAAACATGAAAATGGAATTCTTTGGTGAAGGTTTACAAGACATCTCATCTATGAGAGTATTTTACGCAACATTGGTTGGCTTGGTTGTTGGTGCTGTTATTTCTTCAGTAACTGAATATTATACTGGCTTAGGAAAATCTCCTATTTTAAAAATAGTACAACAATCTTCTACGGGGGCCGGAACAAATATTATTGCCGGTTTAGCAACAGGTATGATTTCTACATTCCCTTCTGTTTTATTATTTGCTGCCGCAATTTGGTCATCGTACGCTTTCGCTGGATTTTACGGAGTAGCACTAGCCGCGTCCGCAATGATGGCAACTACCGCTATGCAATTAGCTATTGATGCTTTCGGACCAATTGCAGACAATGCTGGTGGAATTGCAGAAATGAGCGAACAAGAACCAATTGTACGTGAACGTACAGATATTTTAGATGCCGTTGGTAACACAACTGCCGCAACAGGGAAAGGTTTCGCAATTGCTTCTGCCGCATTAACATCATTAGCTTTATTTGCTGCTTATGTAACGTTTACGGGAATAGACGGAATTAATATTTTTAAAGCACCTGTTTTAGCTATGTTATTTGTTGGTGGAATGGTTCCCGTTGTTTTTTCCGCTTTAGCGATGAATGCCGTTGGTAAAGCAGCCATGGAAATGGTACAAGAAGTAAGACGCCAGTTTAAAGAGATTCCAGGAATAATGGAAGGTACTGGGAAACCAGAATACGATAAATGTGTCGCAATTTCTACAGAAGCTTCTTTAAGGGAGATGATGTTACCAGGAATGTTAACAATCGGATTTCCTTTAATTATTGCTTTTGTTCCAATGTTATTCGGAATGAATAATTTAGCGATTGCCGAAATGTTAGGTGGCTATATGGCTGGTGTTACAGTTTCGGGTGTACTTTGGGCAATATTTCAGAACAATGCCGGTGGCGCATGGGATAATGCTAAAAAATCTTTTGAAGCTGGAGTAGAGATCGACGGAAAAATGACTTATAAAGGTTCAGATGCTCACAAGGCAGCGGTTACTGGTGATACGGTAGGTGATCCTTTTAAAGACACTTCTGGTCCATCAATGAATATTTTAATCAAACTTACCTGCCTAATTGGCTTGGTAATTGCTCCTATTTTAGGCGGACACAATATTGATGCAAATTCTCATTCCGAAGATATTACTATCACAAAAGATGGTGAAACAGTTAAAGTGGAACTTAAAAATGTTACCTATACTGATGATGACGGTAAAACAACCGTCATCAAAAACGAAATCAGTAAAATTATAAAAGTAGACATTAGTAAAAATGATAACGGAACTGCAAAAGCCACAATAATTACAACTGCAAACGAAAACGGAGAAGAGGTTATAAAAGAAGAAGTTATAGAAGGAACTTTAGCCGAGGTTAAAAAGAAAATAAAAGCCTTTGAAAAAAGCGGAGAGAGAATTAAAATTAACGTTACGGAATAAGATCATAAAATCGTTAAAGAAATAATCGTTGATGTTGAAAAAGTAAAATAATTTAACAACTATATTTTATAGAAACCCGATAGTTATATTCTATCGGGTTTCTTATTTTTGTAAGATGTCTAAAAGAACCCAATCTGATTTTAAAATAGAGAACCCGAAAGAGTTTGAGCAAAAATTATTTGCTTGGTCTAAACAGTTTGAAACTGCTATTTGGTTGGATTCTAATAAGTACGAGCAAAAATATTCTTCGTTCGATTGTTGTTTGGCTGCAGATGAATTTACATCGATAAAAACTGATGCTCATAATGCTTTTGATAAATTAAAAGAATATCAATCATACACCAAAGATTATCTTTTTGGCTATATTTCTTATGATGTAAAAAATGATGTTGAAAAACTACAATCCACTAATTTTGACGGGCTTCATTTTCCTGACTTGTATTTTTTTCAACCTCAAAAGTTAATTTTCATTAAAGGAAATACGGTTGAGTTTCATTATTTACAAATGATAGATGATGAGCTAGAAGAAGATTTTAATGACATCTTAGAAACGAATCCTAATCTTATTTTGAATGAAATCGAAAAATCATCAGAAGAAGAGAAAATCAAAATAAAACTTCGTATTCACAAAGATGAGTACCATCAAAAAGTAACAAAAATTTTAAAACATATTCATAGAGGCGATATTTATGAAGCTAATTTCTGTCAAGAATTTTATGCTGAAAATACCAATATCAATCCTTATAAAATATACACGCATTTAAACGACATATCAGAACCACCTTTTGCTACTTTTTTCAGGCACGAAAACTTGTATTTATTATCAGCAACACCAGAAAGGTATTTAAGAAAAGAAGGAACAAAAATTATATCACAACCAATTAAAGGTACCGCAAAACGATTAATCGATGTTATTGAAGATGATAAAATAGCTTTCGATTTATCACGCGATGAAAAAGAACGAGCAGAAAATGTGATGATTGTAGATCTGGTTCGCAATGATTTATCAAAAACTGCAAAAAAAGGAAGTGTTATTGTTGAAGAACTTTGTAAGGTGCATTCTTTTAAACAAGTGCATCAAATGATATCAACCATAGTTTCTGAGGTAGAAAAAACCATACACCCTGTTGATGTTATTAAAGATACATTTCCGATGGGAAGTATGACCGGAGCTCCGAAAGTATCAGCAATGAAAATTATTGAAGAATTAGAAGAGACCAAACGCGGATTGTATTCAGGAACCCTTGGTTATTTTACGCCTAATGGCGACTTTGACTTTAATGTAATTATTAGAAGTATTTTATACAATACAAACAAAAAATACGTTTCATATTCAGTTGGTGGCGCAATTACAGCCAAGTCAACTCCCGAAAAAGAATATGAAGAGTGCCTACTAAAAGCAAAAGCAATGAAATATGTGCTATTAAACTCAAAGTAGTTCACTATATTGAACCCTCAATATTTAAAAATTCCATGAATTTTACCAATCCATTAGTATATGGCATACCTTGTTTTTTGGGTCTCATTTTATTAGAACTTACTTATAGTAAAACACACAATAAAAAAGACTTATATAACTGGAAAGATTTAGCCTCTAGCCTAACAATGGGAGTTGGATCTGTAATTTTAGCTCCTTTAATTAAAACTATTTCGGCAATTATTATCTTTAATTATGTGTATGAAATTTTTAATCCGCTAGTAAATGGTGTTCGTATGAATATTATGGGTTGGGAGTCTTTTGGATATGCTTGGTATGTTTGGATTGCTTGCCAATTGCTAGATGATTTTAGCTACTATTGGTTTCACAGACAAAATCATATGGTTCGTTTTTTATGGGCGGCACATATTGTTCATCATTCATCAAATAACTTTAATTTAGGAACCGCCGTTCGTAATGGTTGGTTTACCATTTTATACAAACCTTTTTTTTATATGTGGTTACCTGCAATTGGTTTCCCACCAGAAATGGTAGTCGTTTGTTTGGGAATTGAAGCTTTATGGCAATTTCAATTACATTCGGTTTACATATCAAAAATTAAATATATTGATGTAATTTTTAACACACATACAATGCACCAAGTACATCACGCAAAAAATATTGAATATATGGATAAAAATCATGGAGGATTTTTAAACATTTTTGATAGAATATTTGGTACGTGGAAAGAATTAGATGAAGAAATTGATATTGAATACGGTGTAACTCATGCTCCTAATTCATATAATCCTTGGGTAATTTTAACCCATGAATATAAAGATATTTTTAACGATACCAAAAAATCTAGTAATTGGATTCATAAATTTATGTATATTTTTGGCCCTCCGGGATGGAGTCATGACGGAAGTACGATTAGTGTTAAAGAGATGCGAAAACTTATCGCCCAAAAAAAATAGGAGTAATGATAATAGATCAAGAAGAAAAATTTAAAGAAGTACTTCCTAAAATAGAAGGAAACGTAAATGAACAAAGTTTTTTTAATAAATTTTTAGAACTGTATCCTGAAGCTTGGAAACAACATAAAATTACCTTCTCTAAATTTAAGAGAGGTAAACAGTTTGGAAAAACAATTCCGTTACCAAAACCCGAAGTTTCTTTGAGAAAAGAAATAAGAATCTGGTTACAAAAACAATAAACTATGACTCATCAAGAATTTAATTTCGATTATCATAAAACTACTTTTTTTGGTCAGTTTTGGCAACCCGAAACTGTAAAAGCTGTGGTGGTTATTATTCACGGAATGGGAGAACACTCTGGTCGTTACCAACATGTTGCTAAAAAACTAACAGATAATAATTTTGGTGTTATTGCTTTTGATCATTTTGGCCATGGTAAAACTACCGGAAAAAGAGGTCATAATCCTGGTTTTGATACTGTTTTAGAAAGCCTCTCAAAATTAACTAACAAGGCAATCAGTGTTTTTGGCAACAAACCAATGTTTTTATATGGGCATTCAATGGGCGGTAATGCTGTAATAAATTATACATTACGTAAAAATCATAATTTTGCAGGAACCATTGCTACAAGTCCAA
Organism: Tenacibaculum bernardetii; assembly: GCF_029125915.1. Taxonomy (NCBI): domain Bacteria; kingdom Pseudomonadati; phylum Bacteroidota; class Flavobacteriia; order Flavobacteriales; family Flavobacteriaceae; genus Tenacibaculum; species Tenacibaculum bernardetii. Next base: position 138,834 of record NZ_JAQJCU010000004.1, on the reverse strand, counting down.
TGTTAAAGTTAGCCTTTGATCCGCCAGCATGGAAATTATCTTTAGGTAAACTTATGCAAAAAATTGCACCATCTATTACTTTAGGTAATGAACTTGATGCAAACGATATATCTCGCGACAAAGAAGAAGTTAAAAAATATATTAATGACTCTTTAGTACACGATAAAATTAGTCCGAATTTTTCTTTATCATTTATTGACTCCGGTGAATGGGCTATTGAAAACGCATCAACTTTAAAAAAACCAATGTTATTATTACATGGAACTGGCGATAAAATTATCGATTATAAAGGAACCGAAGCTTTTGCCAATGCTACAGAAAAAGCAAGCTTAAAACTTTATAAAGGCGGTTACCATGAGCTACAACATGATTTATGTAAAGAAGAAATGATGCAAGACATTGTTAACTGGTTAAATAATCAACTATAAAAATATAGTTTATAAAATGTTACAACAATTAGCGGAACATATTGATAATCATTTTTCGTTTTTAAAAGAAAGAAAACTCTTAATTGCAATCTCTGGTGGAGTTGACAGCGTTGTTTTAACACATTTATTACATCAATTAAACTTTACTATTTCTTTAGCACATTGTAATTTTCAGCTAAGAGATGAAGAAAGCAATTTAGATGAACTGTCTGTTAAAGAGCTAGCCAAAAATCTAAACATTCCTTTTTTCTCAGTACTATTTGAAACATCCAAGCATGCTGAAGAACATAAGTTATCAACTCAAATAGCTGCTAGGAAGCTTCGATACAACTGGTTTGATGAATTGATAAAAGAACATAATTTCGACTATATTTTAACTGGTCATCATGCTGATGATAATCTAGAAACTTTTATTATTAATTTAACCCGAGGAACAGGTTTAGATGGCTTAACAGGTATTCCAGCTATAAACGGAAAAATCGTTCGTCCTTTATTAATTTTCTCACGAGAACAAATAGAAACATACGCCACAGATAACAACATTCAATGGCGAGAAGATGCTAGTAATTCTGAAATAAAATATATCAGAAATAAAATAAGGCATCAAATAGTCCCTCTTTTAAAAGAGCTAAACCCTAGTTTTTCAAAAACACACCTTAAAACTACTGCCTTCCTTAAACAGTCTCAGCAAATTGTTACTGATAAAATGGAAGAAGTATCATCCAAAACACTAAGTAAAAAAGGAGCTCTATTAAAAGTAAATATTCTAGAACTACTCAAGTTATCAGATCCAAAAATTTATTTATATCAACTTTTAAAAGAGTATAAATTCACAGAATGGAATGATGTTTACAACTTAATTTATGCCCAATCAGGCAAGAAAGTCGTAACAAATTCACATACTTTATTAAAAGATAGAGATTTTTTACTACTTTTACCCACTAATGAGCAAGATACTATTGAAAATGAAGAGGTTATAATTCATAAGGATAAAATAAGAATAACAAATCCGATTAACTTGTTATTCGAAAAGGTTCTTAAAAAAACAATTATTGATACAAATTGTATTTTTGTTGATAAAATTTTGTTAAATTACCCCCTCGTCATTAGAAAACAAAAAGCTGGCGATTATTTCTACCCAACAGGTATGTTAGGTAAGAAAAAGGTTAGCAAGTATTTTAAAGATGAAAAATTATCTCTTTTTGATAAAAACAACACGTGGTTGCTTTGCTCAAATGATGATAAAATTATATGGATTATTGGAAGGCGACAAGACAAACGTTTTTTACCTTCAAATAAAACAACACAATTATTAAGAATAACTAATTAAAAACAACCCCTTATAAACTAACTCGAATGAAAAAATTCTTTACTCTATTTTTATTATTCATCGGTTTAACGGTATTTTCCCAATCTGATGACAATCCTATTGTGGTAACACCTACCGTTGAAAAAATTTCGGATACAGAATACGACTTAATTTTCGATATTGAAATTGCAGAAGACTGGCATTTATACTCACAGTACAACCCAGAAGATGCTTCTTTACCAATGTCAATTTCTCCAGCTGAAGGACAAACAGGTTACACTCTTAACGGAAAAGCAAAAGAAGGTGATACTGAAACTGAATTTAGTGAAATTTGGGGGAAAGATGAAATATTCTTCGTAGATGAAGGTAGGTTAGTACAAAGAATTACAGTTTCTGATGCTAGCTTAACACAAATAACACTTAATTTAGATGCACAAGTTTGTAAAGAATATTGTCTGCCTTTTGATGAAGATTTTACTTTTTCATTAATTGGAGAAGAAGTTGTACAAACTGTTGTTGAAGTTGATGACAAGAGTCAATCTTTAGCGCAATCTTTAAACCTAAACTTAAAAAACACTGCTTTATTAAAAAGCACAACTCAAAAATCTTCTGAAGAAGACGGAGATAGTTTACTTAACATATTCTTACTAGGATTTGTTGGAGGTTTACTTGCTTTTTTAACTCCTTGTGTTTTCCCTATGGTACCTTTAACGGTATCTTACTTTACTAAGCATAATGAGAAAAAAGGAAAAGGGATTCGTAGTGCTATTCTATATGGTTTCTTTATTGTGTTAATATACGGTTTATTAAGCTTACCTTTTCACTACTTAGATACTTTAGATCCTGAGATTTTAAATAGTATTTCAACAAATATGTGGTTGAATTTATTTTTCTTTACTGTATTAATATTCTTTGCAGGTTCATTCTTCGGATTTTACGAATTAACACTACCTAGCTCATGGAGTAATAAAGCAGATAGCGCCTCTAGTATAGGAGGAATTATTGGTATATTCTTTATGGCTTTAACTTTAGCTATTGTTTCTTTTTCTTGTACAGGACCTATTTTAGGGTCATTATTAGCAGGCTCTTTAGGAAGTGATGGTGGTGCGATGCAATTATCAGCAGGTATGATTGGTTTTGGAGCAGCTTTAGCATTACCTTTTGCTTTATTTGCAATGTTCCCTAAATGGTTAAATTCTTTACCAAAATCGGGAGGCTGGTTAAATACTGTAAAAGTATTTTTAGGTTTCTTAGAATTAGCTTTTGCTTTTAAATTCTTATCAAACGCCGATTTAGTAGGTCACTGGGATTTATTAAAAAGAGAAGTATTTATCGGTATTTGGGCTTTTATATCATTATTAACTGCATTATATTTATTCGGTTTCATAGGTAAAAAGTACGGTAAAATTACTTTCTTTAGAGTATTATTAGGAATGGGTTCTTTAGCTTTAGCTATATACTTAGCTCCTGGTGTAATGGAAAAACCGGTATGGAATCAAAATGCTCTATTAAGTGGGTTTGCTCCACCTCAATTTCATAGTATTTACAAAAAAGACAACAAATGTCCTTTAGGATTAAATTGTTTTAAAGATTTTGAAGAAGGTATTGCTTATGCAAAATCAGTTAACAAACCAGTATTATTAGATTTTACAGGATGGGCATGTGTTAACTGTCGTAAAATGGAAGAAAATATTTGGGTTAAACCAGAAATCTATTCTTTAATTAGTGATGATTATGTTTTAATATCTTTATATGTTGATGATCACGAAAGACAATTACCTGAAGAAGAACAATTCGATTTTATTAAACCAAATGGTAAAGTAAAAAGAATTAGAACTTATGGTGATAAATGGGCTACTTTACAAGTTGCTAACTTTAAAACAGCATCTCAACCATTTTATATATTAATGAGCCCAAATTTAGAGCTTTTAAACTCACCTCAACAATATACAGATCATACATCATACTATAACTGGTTAAAAACAGGATTAGATAATTTTAACAATAACTAATCCATTACAATATATATTTAAAAAACACCTCTTTAATAAAGAGGTGTTTTTTTGTTAGACTAACTAGTAATAACATCACAATCTATAATTAAAAAAAGATAATAATTTTAGCTATCTTTAACAGAAAGAGAAAGTTATGCTAATAAAAACCTATGGATCTGCTGTTTTTGGTATTGAAGCCACAACTATAACTATAGAGGTTAATATAGATAAAGGAGTAGGTTATCATTTGGTAGGTTTACCAGACAATGCAGTTCGCGAAAGCTCATATCGTATTTCTGCAGCATTTAATAATAATGGATTTAAGCTTCCCGGGAAAAAAATAATTATAAATATGGCCCCTGCCGATATTCGTAAAGAAGGCGCCGCTTACGACTTAACCTTAGCTGTTGGTATTCTTGCTGCTTCTAATCAAATTAAAACCACAAACATTAACGAGTACATTATAATGGGAGAACTTTCTTTAGACGGAAGTCTGCAACCCATTAAAGGGGCTTTACCAATTGCTATTAAAGCTAGAGAAGAAGGTTACAAACATTTTATACTACCAAAAGAAAACGCAAAAGAAGCTGCAATCGTTAATGATTTAAATGTACTAGCGGTTGATAATATTATGCAAGTTATTAATCACTTAGAAAATAAAGAATTAATAACGCCTACAATAGTTGATACTCGTGCAGAATTTTTCAAGCATATTGATTTTCCTGAGTTTGATTTTTCTGATGTAAAGGGACAAGAAAGTATAAAACGCTGTATGGAAATAGCTGCCTCTGGCGGACATAACATTATTTTAATTGGTCCGCCAGGAGCAGGAAAAACAATGTTAGCAAAAAGACTCCCTTCCATATTGCCACCAATGACATTGCAAGAAGCGTTAGAAACTACCAAAATACATTCTGTTGTTGGTAAAATAAAAAATTCGGGATTACAGTTTAGTCGTCCTTTTAGATCTCCACACCACAGCTGCTCGGATATCGCTTTAATTGGTGGTGGAAATAACTTACCTCAACCGGGTGAAATTTCCTTAGCTCATAATGGTGTTTTATTTTTAGATGAATTACCAGAGTTTAAACGCGGAGTTTTAGAAGTAATGCGACAACCTTTAGAAGACAGAGAAGTAACAATATCAAGAGCTAAATTTACAGTAAACTATCCAAGTAGTTTTATGTTGGTTGCTAGTATGAATCCTAGTCCATCTGGTTTTTTTAACGATCCTAGCTCACCAATGACATCTTCGCCTGCAGAAATGCAGCGCTATTTAAGTAAAATATCCGGACCCTTATTAGATCGAATTGATATACATATTGAAGTAACTCCAGTTCCGTTTGATAAATTATCAGAAGAAAGAAAAGGAGAACCTAGTGTAGAAATAAGAAAACGAGTAACAAAAACTCGTGAAATACAAACAGCACGTTTTAGTAATTCGGATACTGTACATTACAACGCCCAGATGAATGTAAAACAAATTCGTGAGTTTTGTAAACTATCCACCGAAAGTAAAAATTTACTAAAAAGGGCTATGGAAAAACTAAATTTATCTGCAAGAGCTTATGATCGAATTTTAAAAGTAGCACGTACAATTGCAGATATTGATGCATCTATAAATATAAAATCTGATCATCTAACAGAAGCAATTCAATATCGAAGTTTAGATAGAGAAGGCTGGTTGGGATAAAAAGTTAAAACATCGTGTTTGTACAGAAAAATCAGTAATTTAGTAACTTATAAAAAACAATTAAATAGATCAAACCAATGAAAAAAATAGTTTATTTAATGGCAATTGCCATTGCTATAATTTCTTGTAAAAAAGAATCAAATAATTTTGTTACTTTTTCTGGAAAAATAACAAATCAAAATTCTGATTCTATCGTTATTTCTAATCCTCAATTAAAATTTAGTAGAGTAATTAAGGTTAACGAAAACGGCGCTTTTAAAGACACGCTGAACCTTAAAGATGGTTTTTATCGTCTATTTGACGGTCAGGAGTCAACGACTCTATATTTAAAAAACGGTGCAAATGTTAACATGACAATTGACTCAAAAGAATTTGATGAAACTGTTACTTATACAGGTGAAGGCTCTGATGAAAGTAATTTCTTAGCAAAAACATCACTATTGCAAGAAAACCTTTTAAATGATAAAGATTTATTTACATTACCAAAAGATAAGTTTGATACGAAAGTAAATAATTACACTGCTGATTTTAACAAAAGAATAGCAGATACTAAATTAGATTCTACTTTTGTTGCTTCCCAAAAACAAAACATTACAGGTTTAACAAATTACTTAAACAAAACACATGCCGACAAGTTATATTTAGCTACTAAACTAGCAAAAGGAATTGAGTCACCTAAGTTTGTTGATTACGAAAATTTTAAAGGAGGTACAACTTCTTTAGATGATTTAAAAGGTAAATATGTTTATATTGATATGTGGGCAACTTGGTGTAATCCTTGTAAACAAGAAATTCCTTTTTTACAAAAAGTAGAAAAGCAATACCATGGTAAAGACATCGAATTTGTAAGTATTTCTGTTGATAGTGAAAGAGATTACGAAACTTGGAAAAAAATGGTAGCTGACAAAAACTTAACCGGAATTCAATTGTATTCTAAAAGAGATAAAAGCTTTGCTGGTGCCTATAAAGTAAATAGCATACCGCGTTTTATCTTAATCGACCCACAAGGTAATATTGTAGATGCAAATGCACCTAGGCCTTCTAGTCCAAGGCTAATTGAATTATTTAATTCTTTAAAGATATAATTCAAGTTTAAAACTTATATAAAAAATCCTGCAACTTAGTTGTAGGATTTTTTTTTGAAGCCAATTCCCGCTTTCCGCACTCGCTCTCTTCGAGGAGCTCAAACAAATACTTCAATCGGGGCTAGGTATTTTAATATATTTAATTTTAAAACAATTAGTTACTCTAGTTTATCAATAATGAGTTAACTTATTAGATGTGATTCTGAAATAAATTCAGAATGACGCTATAAAAAAACATATTTGTGTTTAAAGACAAGAACTAAAACCTTTCTCTATAACTCTTAATAAAACGTCATTACGAGAAAACCGAAGTAATCTTATTATTAGAGATAGATTGCCACAGTTTAAAAAAATAAACTTCGCAATGACCATTACAAAATAGCAAAATCTCTGAAAATGTAATTTTATACTAAGACTAGGTATAAAACCTATTTATACTTCTTAAACAAACGTCATTACGAGAGAAACGAAGTAATCTTCTTCTTAAAATAGAATAGCTCCGAAATTCAACATTATTAGCTATAATACCAAAACAATTAAAACACAACCTTTCGACTGCGCTCAAGGTGACAAGAAACAAAATGGAGTTATAATAAATTATTGTTGTGAACCTAAAGCTGCGTTAAGGATAGCAGCGACATCCTTTTTTAATGTGTGTTCGAGTGATTTTTTGAAGAATGAAAAGAATTGTATCGAGAACATATATTAGAAAAAATATAGCGGATAGCCTGTGAAAACGCCAAAGAAAAACCCTTACAAATTAATGCAAGGGTTTTAAGTTTATGTATGATAAAATTCTAAAACAACCTTTCGACTGCGCTCAAGGTGACAATTTTAGAATAATAAAATTTAGTATCTGTAGTGTTCTGGCTTATAAGGCCCTTCAACAGTTACACCAATATAAGATGCTTGCTCAGAACGTAATTCTGTAAGCTCTACTCCTATTTTAGCTAAGTGTAATTTTGCTACTTTTTCATCTAAATGCTTAGGTAACATGTATACATCATTTTCGTAAGCATCTTTGTTTTTCCAAAGTTCGATTTGTGCTAAAGTTTGGTTTGTAAATGAGTTACTCATTACAAAACTTGGGTGACCAGTTGCACAACCTAAGTTTACTAAACGTCCTTCTGCTAATAAAATAATATCGTTTCCGTTGATGTTATATTTATCAACCTGAGGTTTGATAGTGTCTTTTGTATTACCATGGTTTTTATTTAACCAAGCCATATCAATTTCGTTATCGAAGTGCCCAATGTTACAAACAATAACTTTGTCTTTCATTGCTTCGAAATGACGTCCTTGAATAATGTCTTTGTTACCAGTAGTTGTAATAATAATATCAGAATTACCAACAACAGTTTCTAATCTTTTAACTTCAAAACCGTCCATTGCAGCTTGTAAAGCACAAATAGGATCAATTTCTGTAACTGTAACGATAGAACCTGCACCTTTAAAAGAAGCAGCTGTACCTTTACCTACATCACCATAACCACAAACTGTAACACGTTTACCTGCTAACATAATATCAGTTGCACGACGAATTGCATCAACTGCAGATTCTTTACATCCGTATTTGTTATCAAATTTAGATTTAGTTACAGAATCGTTTACGTTAATTGCTGGCATTGGTAAAGTTCCTGCCTTTACTCTGTCATACAATCTGTGAACTCCTGTAGTAGTTTCTTCTGATAATCCGTTAATTCCCGCAGCTAATTCAGGATAACGATCTAATACCATATTTGTTAAATCTCCACCATCATCTAAAATTAAATTCAATGGTTTTTTATCTTCACCAAAGAATAAAGTTTGTTCGATACACCAGTCAAATTCTTCTTCTGTCATATCTTTCCAAGCATATACAGGTGTTCCTGTAGCAGCAATTGCAGCAGCAGCCTGATCTTGTGTAGAAAAAATATTACAAGAACTCCAAGTTACCTCAGCACCTAAAGCTTGTAAAGTTTCTATTAAAACAGCAGTTTGAATTGTCATGTGTAAACATCCTGCAATTCTAGCTCCTTTTAATGGTTGCTCATCTTTATATTCTTCACGTAAACTCATTAATCCTGGCATTTCAGCTTCTGCCAATAAAATTTCTTTCCTTCCCCAATCAGCTAAAGTGATATCTTTAACTTTAAAAGGAACGTATGTAGCGTTTTTTGTGCTCATATTTATGTATATTTATATATCTAAATTTCTAAGTCGCAAAATTACGAAATAACTTTCTAAAATATGCCTGTTCACAAAACATTAACGGTAAACGAAACCACTAAAGTATTGATTTGGAAGATTGAAGAATCTTTTGAAAATTTATCTGAAGGCATTGAACTTACTCAGAGTAGTAAAGATCGTGTTAACAACATGAAATCGGATTTACACCGTAGGGGTTTTTTAAGCGTTCGTCACTTACTAAATAAGTTTGGCTATACTGATGCAGACTTAGTATATGATGAATACGGAAAACCGCATTTAAAAGACGGTAAATTTATTTCGATCACACATTCTTTTACTTTTTCGGGTATTATAATTTCTGATGACAAACCCGTAGGTATCGATATTGAAAAACAACGAGATAAAATCTTAAAAATAGCCCATAAATTTACGCCGATTGAAGAATATAAATCGATTGCAAACCACGAAGCTTTAGTGAGTAAACTAACCGTTGTTTGGGGAGCCAAAGAGAGTTTGTATAAAATTTACGGAAAGAAAAAATTACTCTTTTTAGACAATATTTACATTGAAGATTTCTCTTTTGAAACAAACGAAACTTCTGGTAAAATTTTATACGAAGGTGTTACCGATGAATATAAAATTTACTTTTTAGAAACCGAAGGTTTTACTTGTGTGTATGCTAGTTAAAAAAAAATTCTTACATTCTTAATAGACTTTAGTTTAAATGGTTTTTAAAAAAACTATTAAGAACGTAAGGGGTCTAGATTTTTTTTTAAAAACCCAACTCTTTTTTAATTTCTAATTTCTTATTAACAATAGTAGTATCTGCTTTTCTTATTAGACGCTCTTTTTCTGTAAAATAATATTTATATTTTGCTCTGGTAATATCGATATTATAATCATCAAAATTCCCTGAAATATCAACACCTGCTTTAAATGGCACTGGCGATTTTAAGATTGATACATGATAATTATATGTCATATCTAAATTTTGCGTACCTCCTACTGCCAACCTATAACGATCGATTATTATTTCTGCAGGATAAATTTTAAGCTTACTATTTTCTACTTGCATCTCTACCTGTAAACTACTAACAGGTGTTGTCTGTTTATTTTTAAACATAAGTGTTTTGGCTAAATCCCTAAAAGTAGGACCATCAAAAACAATAAGATTCTTTGCTTTTAATGCTGCAATACTTTTAACAGAAGGTATAACGACCTCCATATTATTATTTAGGTTTGCTTTTCCTTTCATTCTAAAATCTACTTTTCCTTCAAAAGATTTCGACATCGGAAACAATGAATCTAGCGTTGGCACAATCTTTACCAAATTATGCATTTGCACATTATATAAATTAAAATCGAATTCAATTTTAGCTTCCTTAATTGTTTCCGCTTTATAAGCTATAGATGTTTGTAGTTGCGATTGTAATGTGGTTAATTTTAAATCATGCAGGTTAATTTCTCCTTCTTTTACGGTCATTAACCCATAAATATCTGTAAAATTATTCTCTCCCCATTTTACTTTTTTAATATTTGTATTAAATTTAAAATCGATGTTTTTGGGTACTACGAAAGCAACTTTTTTTGCTGTAGAAACGGTATCTTTTTTAGGAAGATTATCGGCACTAGCCTTACTTAAATCTATATTATTTAGTAAATTCATGATCTCATTGGTATCAATAAAATCAGCTTCAAAATTTAACACCGCTTTAATCTTTTTTTTGTTTTGAATGGAAGCGATAAAGTTAGAGAAGCTTCCTGTTAAGGTAGCATCCGATTTTCCAAATATAAACTTAGCATTATTCAATTGTAACTCATCGTTTTTTATAGATACTTTAGAGTGTTTCATATGCAATAACAAAGGGAATTTAGGCGTGTAAACGTACAATGCATCAAACTCTACAGCACCTTTAGGTTGCCATTTTTTATTCTCGTCATTTTCAAATGTAAGCTGATATTTACCTTGCTTAATTCCTATAAAACGCTTGTAACCCCAAATAGCCGCACTATCAATAGTAAAGTTAGATATTGTTAATGGTCTCTTTTTATACTTAGTAGATTTAAAACTAATTTTCGCTTTCGATTTTTTAATAATTCCTTTTATGCTATCACCAAAAGCATAATCTAAGTTTTTAAGTGAAATATTAGCATTCAATACCTTGTTTTTAGGAGATATTTCTTGCGTGTCTAAACCCAGGTTTAACGCTTCTAATTTGATGCTATGCTTTTTTTTATATTTAAAAATTAAATCTTTAAAAGCAATGTCTCCTGTTAAATTGCTTTCTTGTTTTGCATTGTTATTTTTACCGAAAACGATATTCGTTTTTTGTGATTTGAATACAAAATCTGCTGTTTTATGATCTATTAATACCTCATTTAATTCTAATGTACCAAAAGCATTAATACTTTTGTAATCTTGATTTATAATTGCATTTTTTGTAAAAGTGGTACTAAGATTAATATTCGCAATACCACTTGCTTCAATATCCTTATTTATAGGGAAGGTTTCTTTTAAAATATTAAAATCTACTTTACTTTTAACCTTAATATCTATTGCAGGGTTGTTAATCAGGTTTTTAATTTCACCATTTACATTCAAATCAATTCCTGTTCCTTTTATTTGTAAATCTTTAATATTTACATAAGATTTTGAAGGCGTGTTAAAATTTATAAAAGCGTTAGCGGAGGTTTTAAAGACATCAATTTCTCCTGGAAATTTTCTAAATTTAAATGCGCCATTATTAATTTTTAAGGAAGTATATATATCTGGAAAAATATCTTTACCGTAGGCTCCTTTTACATTTGCATTAAGTACAACTGCCCCATATGTAATTAAGTCACTTTTATTCTGCAAAACACTTTTAGGAACAAGTGCTATTATGGTTTTTAACGACGGTACATTTAATTCTAATTGTAAATCTGTATCTATCTTCTTATTAACGCGGTCTATTTTTAAATCTCCACCTGCAATAAATTCAATACCGTTTGCATTTAATAAACTTTCATTTACATGAATTTTATTTGTGTTTTTCACATAGTTTAATTGGGTTTTAATATTTAAATTTAGCCTACTTAAAAACAACTTATCATCTTTAATAAAACTAATTTTTTTACCATTAGCATCTACACCAAAAACTAAACCTTCCTTATTTTTACGTATACTTAAATCTAAGTTAAAATCAGAAACTGTAACTAAAGCCTGGGTTAAAGAATCTTCATAATGCAAGTTTGCTTTTTCAATTTGTAACTTATCAATATTAAAAGTTTTTAAATATTTAGATACATCAGTTGTCGTTGAATCTTTTGGCACCGTTTCTTTACTCTCTTTAAGAATGTTCCAATTCGCTTTTCCTTTACCATCTACAAAAGCATAAATTTCAGGTTTTTTAAAACTAATCTTCTTTATATCAATGCCTTTCTTCGTCAACAACCTCATCAAATTAAAAGTAATTTGACAATGCTCAAACTTTACTAACGTATCGTTTTTATTTAAGTGAATATTTTTTTCTAAAATTATTTTATTACTCCTTATACTTCCATTTCTCATATTAATTGAGAAATATGGAAATGTTGAAAAAAACACTGGCTCTATTTCTTCACACGCTATTTTACCATTTACATTTTCATTTAAAAGTTCAATTATTTGTGGAGTAACTTTCGTTGGAGTAAAAATAAAATTCACTCCTATTCCTATAACAAGCATTAGTATCGAGAAAAGAATAATGAAGATTATCGAAATTCTTTTTATTGTTTTTTTTACTGTCATTGCGTCTTTTTTATAAATTAACACCCTTAGTTCCTTAAGTTAAGAACTAAAAATACTAATCAGCAAAACTAAGTTAATAATTCTTATTATTTTTGCTTTTAATCTTTTAGATTACATTTTACAAAAACATTGTATGAAAATATCCGTAGAACTTACCTTAACGCCACTTCAAAATAAATTTGAAGAACCAATTATCAATTTTATAAAAAAACTAAGAGCTTCTGGCTTAACTGTACTTGAAAATCCTTTAAGCACACAAGTATATGGTGATTACGATACCGTAATGCAAGTGGTTACTACAGAATTAAAAAACTCCTTCGAATTAATCGATAGCGGAATCTTATTTATGAAAATTGTAAAATCTGACCGTAGCGACTATGAACCAAGTTTTTGATTTTCTTTTTAATCAGTACACAACTTACTCGACCTCAGATATTTGCTTAGAAGTTATTGCCGTAATTTTTGGTTTTTTATCTGTTTGGTTCTCTAAACAGAATAAAATTTGGGTATTTCCTACCGGAATGATTAGCACCGCTATTTTTGTGTATCTGTTATTAAAATGGCAACTATTAGGCGATATGATGATAAATGGCTACTATTTTATCATGAGTATTTACGGTTGGTATATTTGGACTCGTAATGTAGATGCAACTCATGTTACTCCTATTTCAAGAACAACTACAAAAGAAAAGAAAACTAGTGTTTTTATCTTTTTTTCAACTCTAATTTTTGTATTTGCTGTATATACTTATTTTGATAAATGGAACAATTGGACAGCTTATGTAGATACTTTTACTACCGCTACTTTCTTTGTAGGAATGTGGTTGATGGCGAAACGTAAAATTGAAAATTGGATTTATTGGATTATCGGAGATATTATCTCTGTGCCTCTTTATTTTTACAAAGGCTTTACGTTTACAAGTTTTCAATATTTAATTTTTACCTTTATTGCCGTTAGCGGTTATTTAGCATGGAAAAAAAGCTTAAACAAAAAAACAGCAACCTTGTAAAGGTTGTTTTATTCGGACCTGAAAGCACAGGTAAGACAACGCTTTCTGGGCAATTAGCACGTTATTACAATACCGTTTGGACACCAGAATTTGCGCGCGAGTATTTGCAAGACAAATGGAATAACGAGCGTAAAATTTGTGAACAAAAAGACATAATACCAATTGCCGAAGGACAAATAAAACTAGAAAACGATTTATCGCTAAAAGCGGATAAAGTTTTAATTTGCGACACCGACTTACTCGAAACAAAAGTATATTCAGAAGAATATTATGGTGGTTTTGTAGATCCTATACTCGATGAAGCTGCTATTGAAAACTCTTACGATATTTATTTCTTAACTTATATTGATACTCCTTGGGAAGCTGATGATTTACGTGATAAACCAGGCGAACGTTTAGAAATGTTTACTGCTTTTGAAAACACCTTAAAAAAATACAATCGGCCGTACGTTTTATTAAAAGGAGGTAAAGAGACGCGATTAAAAAAAGCAATTGAAATTATTGACGGACTACTTTCTAAAAAAGAAAATCTGTATTCTTTTTCTACTACTTTAAACAAACCTTCTTTATAATTATGAATACGCACGAACTTGTTAAAGAACTAAAATTTAAAGCCATAAGAAGCTCTGGTGCGGGCGGACAACATGTAAATAAAGTATCGTCTAAAGTCGAATTAACTTTTGATCTTGCTAATTCTAATCAATTATCTGAAAGGCAAAAAGAAACACTCCTTAAAAAACTGGCTTCTCGACTTACCAAAGAACATGTTTTAATATTATTTTCTGATGAAACACGTTCTCAACACAGAAATAAAGACCTTGCTATAAAACGTTTTTTAGCGCTAATTACCCAAGGCTTAAAAAGACCTAAAATAAGAAGGACTACGAAACCAAGTAGAGGATCTGTTTTAAGAAAAGCTGAGAACAAAAAAAGAACCTCCGTTAAAAAAACTTTGAGAAAGAAACCAAAACTCGATTAAACAGCTAAATACTTCGCAAAAATCTTAGCCCTGATTGAACGGTTTGTTTGAGCTCTTTTGAGGCACGAAAAAAGCGAGTAGAGAAAGCAGGAAATAGCTTCAAAAAAATATTGCTATACTTTTAAATGCTTTATGTTAACTACTTTTTACCAACCTTAACATTACACTTAAAATTATCTATTCTTTTGTTTTCAATTATAAAATTCGCTTTACCTTTGCCACGTTCTCGTAAAGGGGTGCCTATATCGGCTGAGATCATACCCAATGAACCTAGAACAGGTAATGCTGTTTAGGGAGGCGATAATCGCCATTTTGTAAAACAAACTGTTGTGAACCAGGTAACGTAATCTTTATGTAAAAGATATTTTCGCTACCCTCACAATAACGTAAGCAATCAATTATTCAACAATAACAAGGAATAATTACCTCTTTTTATTCGATTTTATTTTATAAAAAAATGAGACCGATGTCTTTTAGTAAACAAATGAAAGCTGTAGCTTTTTTAATCGTATTATTTACTGCTATAACAGTAAATGCACAAAACTTTATTATAACGGGTAAAGTAGTTAACAATAATCAAGAAGCGCTTGTAGGTGCTACCATTGCTGTAAAAGAATTAAAAAAAGGAACCGCTACCGATTTTGACGGAAACTTTAAATTAAAACTAGAAAAAGGAACATATGGTGTTGAAATTTCTTTTGTAGGTTTTAAAACTTTAGTTAAAAACATAGCTGTTTTAAAAGATCAAAATATTACCTTTCAATTAACTTCTGATGCTACTCTTTTAGAAGAAGTATTAGTTTCTGCAGTGCGTGTACAAGCTGATGCACCTGTAACACACTCTAACTTATCTAAAAAAGAAATTTCGAAACGTAATTTAGGTCAAGACATTCCTGTTTTATTAAACTATTTACCAAACGTTGTTTCTTCTTCAGATGCTGGTGCTGGTGTAGGTTATACCTACATGAGCGTTCGTGGGTCTGATGCTACAAGAGTAAATGTTACGATAAATGGAATTCCGTATAACGATGCCGAAAGTCAAGGAACTTTTTGGGTAAATTTAGGCGATTTTGCTTCATCTACACAAAGTTTACAATTACAACGTGGTGTTGGTACCTCAACCAATGGTTCGGGTGCTTTTGGTGCAAGTTTAAATATTCTTACAGATGCTAGTGCCAAAAAAGCTGGTGGAGAAATTTCTAATTCTTTTGGTTCTTTTAACACAAGAAAGCACACAGTAAAATTTACGACAGGAAAACTAAACAAACACTTTGAATTTGCAGGACGTGTATCTAACATTTATTCTGATGGATATATAGATAGAGCTTCTACTGGTTTAAAATCGTACTTTTTACAAGGTAGTTATACGGATGAAAATACGTTAATTAAAGCTTTAGCTTTTGGAGGAAAAGAAGAAACGTACCAAGCTTGGGACGGAATTTCGGCACAACAATTAAAAGAAGATAGAAGACAGAATCCGTTAACCTACGATAACGAGGTTGACAACTATCAACAAGACCATTATCAATTACATTGGAACGAAAAATTAACTAATAATTGGACCACCAACCTTGGTTTAAACTATACACGTGGTAAAGGTTATTTCGAGCAATTTAAAGACGGTAGAGATGCTGAAGATTATAATAACTTAATTGTTGATGGTAGTGATGTTATTGTTCGTCGTTGGTTAGACAATCATTTTTATGTTGGTAATTTTAATGCTACTTATAAAAATAAAGGTTTAGAAATTATATCGGGAGGTTCTTTTAGTAACTTTAAAAACGATCATTACGGTGAACTTATTTGGGGTAGCGATTTAGCTGCAAATACCAATATTAGAGACCGATACTATGACGGAAAATCAACTAAAAACGACTTTAGTGTTTTCTCTAAAGTGTCTTTTAACATTACCGAAAAACTTAGAACTTTTATCGATTTACAAGGACGTTTTATTTCTTATAAAACAAACGGATTAACCTCAAAAAGAAAACCTTTAAATGTTGATGAAAATTTTAAATTCTTTAATCCAAAAGTAGGTTTAACTTACAAACTAAATGACCAAAATAGTTTTTACGCATCTTTTGCAAAAGCAAATAGAGAACCAAATAGAAGCGATTTTAAAGCGGGAGTAAATACTTCGGAAAGTTTAAATGACTACGAATTAGGTTGGCGTTTAAAAAATGACTTAGTTAAATTAAACACGAACGTATACTTTATGGACTATCAGAATCAGTTAGTATTAACTGGTGAAATTGATGATACTGGAGACCCTTTACGTGGTACAAGCGGTAACAGTTATAGATTAGGTTTAGAAATTGATGCTGACATTCGTTTAACAGAGCAGTTTTCTGTTCGTCAAAACATTGCTGTAAGTAAAAACAAAAACGTGGATTTCTTTACTAATAGAGACGGATCTTTACAAGAATTAGGAAATACTACTATTGCAAATTCACCAAATATTGTTGCTGGTAACGCATTTACCTATCAACCTTCTGATAATTTTCAGGTAGCTTTTTTAACAAAATTTGTTGGAGAGCAATACTTAAGTAATACGGATACAAAAGCATCAAAATTAGATAGCTATTACACAAGTGATTTAAATGTGATGTATGAATTAAAAACAGCATCAATTTTTAAATCAATTGTATTTACAGGTTTGGTAAACAATGTTTTTAACAAAGAATATGTAGATAGAGGTTATATTTATTTAGATGATTGGTCTACTCCTGGAACTACACAAGAAGCACAAGGGTATTATCCGCAGGCAACTATTAACTTTTTAGTAGGTGTTACTTTAAAGTTTTAAAAAACTTAAATTTATTGAATCACAAAAAAAACCTGAGTTATAACTCAGGTTTTTTTGATTACTAATTTCTTTTTACCATTGTTTATACTTGGGTGTAAACCTAAATAAATTACCTTATTGAGATAATCAACTAATATTTATAGATTGAGTCTGAAAAATAATTTTTATCTTAAAGATTATTAAAAATAATGACTGAACTTTGTAATAAAGTTTTGAATATCATGGACCATACACGTTTAATTGAAGTTATTAATAGCCAAAAAGCAGCTATTAAAATATCATCTACACTAAAAG
This sequence comes from Tenacibaculum bernardetii, assembly GCF_029125915.1. NCBI lineage: Bacteria > Pseudomonadati > Bacteroidota > Flavobacteriia > Flavobacteriales > Flavobacteriaceae > Tenacibaculum > Tenacibaculum bernardetii. The sequence continues at coordinate 121,298 of NZ_JAQJCU010000004.1, read as the reverse complement.
CAGAGTCACAACGCTTTACACAATTAATGTTTAATACGTTTTTTGATAGTGAAACTGACACCGAAAAATCATTAATTGATTTAAAAGCGTTATTTATAAAAATAAGAGATATTGCTTGCCCAGAAATTAAAGGTAAGCCCTGTAAAACTTGGAACGATTTTATTAAAGGCATTCCAAACTTATTTTGTAATCTAAAAAAAGATGCAGAAGCTATTTTTAATAATGATCCTGCTGCTAAATCTCTTAACGAAGTATATCTAGCATATCCTGGTTTTTTTGCCATTTCAATCTTTAGAATGGCTAAAGAATTTAACCGTTTAGGCCTTCCTTTAATACCTAGGCTTATGACGGAATATGCTCATCAACTAACTGGAATTGATATTCATCCAGGTGCAACTATAGGTGAATCATTTTTTATAGATCACGGTACTGGAGTGGTTATTGGCGAAACAGTTATCATACATAATAATGTTAAAATATTTCAAGGAGTTACGCTTGGTGCACTTAAGGTAAAAAAAGGACTTATAAATAGTAAAAGACACCCAACAATTGAAGATAACGTAATTATTTACGCAAATGCCACGATCCTAGGAGGAAATACTGTCATTGGGCAAAATAGTATTATCGGGGGTAACGCTTGGGTTACAAGTTCTGTCGCAAAAAATTCTATTGTGACACATAATCCTCTAATTGAAATAATTCCTATGAAATAATGAGTAAAACACTAATAAATCAAATTGGTAACACACCAATAGTAGAATCAATAGCTTTAAATTCTAATCCGAATGTAAAATTATATTTTAAATTAGAAGGCAACAATCCGGGGGGAAGTGTAAAAGACCGCGCTGCCTACAACATGATTAAAACAGCTTTAGATTCTAAAAAAATAAGCACCTCTACAAAATTAATAGAAGCTACTAGTGGCAACACAGGTATTGCTTTAGCTATGATTGCAGGTATATTTAACCTCGATATTGAATTGGTAATGCCCGAAACAGCTACTAAAGAGCGAGTTCAAACCATGAAAGCTTATGGTGCCAAGGTTACCTTACATCCCGATGGTATTGAAGGTGCTCGTGATTACGCAGAAAATAAGGTAAAAGATGAAGGTTTTTATTCTTTCAATCAATTTGCGAATGAAGATAACTGGAAAGCTCATTATAAAACTACTGGACCAGAGATATGGAGAGATACTAACGGAGAAGTAACTCACTTTGTATCTTCTATGGGAACTACAGGAACTATTATGGGTACTTCTACCTATTTAAAAGAAAAAAATGAAGCTATTCAAATTGTTGGTGTGCAACCAACCGAAGGATCAAAAATTCCTGGTATACGCAAATGGTCTAAAGAATATCTACCAAAAATTTTCGATGCTTCTAAAGTCGATAGCGTTTTTGAAGTAAGTAGAGAAGAAGCAATTTTAATGTCGAGAAGATTAGCTAAAGAAGAAGGTATTTTTGCAGGTATGAGCAGCGGTGGTGCTACAACTGCAGCCCTAAGACTTGCCAGCGAACTAAAGGAAGGTGTAATTGTTACCATAATATGTGATCGTGGTGATCGTTATTTATCTTCTGAACTATTTGAATGGTAGCTACAAAATTAGAGTTCTCTAATTTTTGATAATTTATTTTTTCAATATTAGATCTATTCAGCTGTAATAATTTTATTTCATACTGATATAAGAGCTTATGTTGATGTTAAATTTACCAATACAGGCCTAAACATAAGTAATTACAAGTAAACATAAAAAAATAGGGCTATTAGCATCTTAAATGAAACTAATAGCCCTATTTTTAGTATAAAATACTTTTATTTAAACTTATAAAATCATCCCAAAAACTACAAAGTATACACAAACCTAAATGTTACAAATCGCGGTTGTATAAATGTTTCTGAACTAAAAACAGAAAGATTGTTAGCGCTATTTCTTACTTGAGAATCAATATTTAAAAGGTTTGTAGCTTTAATTTCATACTCCCATTTTGCATCTCTATCCTTTCTATACGATAAAGTAGCATCCCAGTTCTGAAAAGATTGCGAATTACCGTTGCCTAAATCTTGATTTGTATAGGTATAATTGGTTTTAAATGTGATTCTTTTTTTAATATAAGCATCAAATTCTATTGAAGGTGCATTGGTTGTAAATGTAGTACTTCTGCTTCCTTGGTCATTATTTGTAATACTATAACGGTATCTTAAACTTACATTTGGTGCTTCTCTATAATTAGTTCTTACACCTGGCGTATAACTTTGTGTATAACCCTTATTTAACGACTGAGTTCCCTGTATTAATTGATTTATTTTGCTGTAATTAAAACTTGCATTTAAGCTTGCTCTTATTTTACCAAAAGTTCGTTGTACGCGTCCAAATACATTAACATTTTCATCTGCAAAATTCGAATTAAAAAAAGTACTTGTTCGTATAACATTTTCAAAATTTGTTAAACTTCTTACCTGATCTATATTGCTAGAATATGCCGCTCTGGCAAAAACATTCGTATAATTAAAAAGATTAAAGCTACTGTAAAATAAACTCACATTATGCGATAATGCATTTTGCAAATCTGGCTCACCAAATTGAATACTATTATAGTTATTTAATACCAAACCTTCTGCTAATCTTGTAACATCTGTAAACTGATTTCGCATTTCATATCGCAAAGTTAAAGACTCACTTTTCTTAAACTGAATTCGAGTTTCGAAATCAGGCAAAACTCTAAAAAAGTTATCTTCATACGTTTCTCCGAACTGTACGTTTTCGTTTCCGTATGCATGCAAAGAAAAACCTGGTGTTATTGTAAATTTACCTGCTTTTAATCGATAGTGTACACCTAAATAAATATCACTAAAATTATATGTTATATCGTTAGATGCTTTTCCGTCATTAAAATTCGGCGTAGGCACAAATTTAGATCCATCGTTTAAAAACTGAAATATTGAAGAATTAAATTCCTGTTTACTTATAATTGTTCCTAATGTAAGGTTAAGGTTACTTTTTGTATTTAAAATATTAAAGTAATCTAATTTAGCATCTAGTTGATTCGATTTTATACGCCTATTCTGCCCTAAATCATAAGTATTTAATGATGTGTCTAAACCTAAAGCATCTGCTGTTGTATCAAAAGGATCCTCTCCATTTGGGTCATTACCTAAAACAGCATTGTAAAAAGGATCTTCATTCTTAATTAAATGCTGCGCCTCGAAAGCAAAAATGTTGGTTTCGTTAAGCGTATAATAATAATTTATTTTTTGATTGATGCTAAAAGGTGTTACTTCTTCTAGTTGATTTGTGTTGCCTAATACTGATGAAAAAATACGTTGATCTTGTGTGTCGCTAGATACACGAGCTATAATATCGTATTCTAATTGATTGTTCATGTTCGGCTTATAAGACGCGCTTAATTTTAACAAACCTTGATTAGAGCGCTCAGTACCATTCTGAGTGGTTTCCTCATCAGGAATACCTAAATCAGGATTTGTGTATTGCACAAAACTTGTTTCTTTAGAAAGTATACGACTACTATTGTAAATTAAAAACCCACTAAGATCTAGTGTCTTTTTTGGTGAATAACTAAAATTTCCTGTAGCTAATTTATTATCTACTTGTAAAGTATTTGCCTGATTTGTTAAAAAATTAAGGCTGTTATATCCTAAATTAATACTTGTTCCGCTGCTACTACTTGGCGCTCTAAAACCGCCACCAAAACCTCTAATATCTCTACGAGTTAAAGCTAGTTCACCTATATTATTAAGGTCTCCAATAAAGTTAATACTATATTCCGGATTGTAATAAAAAAGCTTAGGTTGCACTAAGTAAAGTTCTTTATCGGGTGAAGATCCGCCGCCTACAGTTACATTACCAAACCAAAAATTCTCTTTCCCTTCTTTTAACTTTATATTTAAAGCTACATTGTTCTGATTGTTACTTACGGCTCTTAATTGACCTACTTCAGAGTAATTACGTAAAACCTCAATCTTATCTACAGCCTTAGATGGTATATTTTTGGTTGCTAGCTTTGTATCGCCATCAAAAAAATCCTTACCATTTACCATTAATTTATTTACAACCTTACCTTCTACTTCTATTTGCCCATTTTCATTAATCTCTACACCTGGTAATTTTTCGAGTACATCTTCTAACTTTCGTTCTGTTCCGTTTTTAAAAGAATCTGCATTATAAATTAAAGTATCACCTTTTACTGTAACAGGCATTTCGTAGGTAATTTCTACTTCATCTAGCGTATTATCTGATAAGAGTATAAAATCTCTATTTAAATCATCTTCTTTAGTTGATATAACCTCTTCAAAGGTTTTCATACCTATATAACTAATTTGAATCTTATAGGTTCCGTTTTTACCTAAACTTAACTTATATTTTCCTTTCTCATCTGTAATACCGTATGCTTCTAAAACACTTGTTTCTTCATTTATAGCAATCACATTGGCTAAATCTAAAGACACGTTTAAACTATCTTTAACAACACCTTCGAGTTTAATTTGCGAAAATGAAATACTAACTAAAAAAAACAAGGCAACAGAAAGTGCTTTTTTCATGATTATATGGTATTGGTTATATTTAATTAAGATATTTTTCTAAAGGATATTAATTTCTTCTTCTTCCTCGATTGTTACGCATCTCAATCATTTTACCTTTAATTGTTGCCTGATAATCATTTTTAGTTATTTCTTTTCCTTTACTAGGCGCTTCTATTTCTATTTTATCTTGTGGATTCATTACAATTTTAGAACACAATAATGTTGTATTACCTGCGCTTACTTCTAAAATAAGACCCGGTAAACCCCAGTATTCTCCCGGACCATGACTTACTGGTATTTTTGGAGTATACCAAGCTTCAACAGCTGTCATTTCTATTGCTGGCTCTGCTGATTTAACGTCTAAAGAATCTGTCTTTTTAGTAGAAGAAGATCTTAAATCTGCCCATGAAAAATTAAACCAAGTAAGTTCTTTGGTTGGTATTAAGGCTGTAGCTTTAAAACATAAATACTGTCCTATTTGCTTTGACTCCTTACCCATTTTCCATTTTATAACTTGTAACTGATCTTTTACTAAAAATTGCTTTCCATAAAACTCTTGACTTTGCACTAAAGCATTTTCCTTTATGTTTTTATATTGATCTCCTTGCGTAAAGTTCTTACCCCAAGAATCTGTTGCTCCAGAAATTGCATCTAACTTATCTTCCTCTAAAAATATCGATTTCTCTTTATTAAAATTAAGCACATATCTTTTCTCTAACCGATTCTTTAATCGTGCTTGTATTTGTTTCTTTTGAGCTTCACTCATTCGAGCTCCCCAACTACCAAGTTCCATTTTAGATTTAGAAAAATAAAAGGCTTGTCCTTGAAACTCTTGACTATTTGGCGTAAAAGACACTAATAAGACAGACGTTAACAAGATTAATTTTAAGAAAAGTGGTTTCATAATTTATTTATTTTGTTTAACAAATATAAGCAAACATTAAACACGAAATATTGTTTGTGATAAATTTAACAGTAATGCTGTTTTACTTAAAGCAATATACTCGAAACTTTTAACTTATTTAATAGTTATAAAAACCAAAAAACGAGCTAGAAGCTCGTTTTTGATATACTTTTTATAAGTACTATGAAATTATTATTTTTTAACTATTTCTTTTTCCCATGCTTTATAACCGCCTAAAACATTATATGGTTGAAATCCTTTTTTTAATAATAACTCTGATGCTATTTTAGATCTACCTCCTGATCGGCAATAGATATATACTGGTTTTGTTTTATCTAATTTAGCCAATGCCTTTTTTTCAAAATCACTACCTGTTACATTTATTTCTATCGCATTTTTAATAGTCCCTTCTACCCATTCTTCTGGCGTACGAACATCTACTAGCTGAACATTTTCATTGTTCTTTAATACAACTTGTAAATCGTTAATAGTAATATCTTTCACTCCATCTTCTTTTGAAGCACAAGACATTATTATCGTTAAAATTAATCCTAAATAAAGAATATTTTTTTTCATGTCGTTTTATTTTAATGTTGACGGACAAACATTGGCCGTTCTATTGATTGTTGTTTTTTTGATGGCTCCATAACCACCTGCTACATCAATTACATTATGATATCCTCTAGACTTTAAAATAGACGCTGCTATTACCGAACGATAACCACCGGCACAATGAATATAAAAATTTTCCTTTTTTGGAAATTCAGATATATAGTCATTTAAAAAATCTAATGGCGTACTTGGCACATCGATAATATGTTCGTTTGCATATTCCCCTGGTTTTCGGGCATCAAAAACTTTTGCTTTGTTGTTTATCGCTTCCTCTAGATCATTTGCCGATACAGAACGTAAAGTATCTATTTCTTTTCCTGATTTTTGCCAAGTCTCAAAACCACCTTCTAAATACCCTAATACATTATCAAAACCTACGCGAGATAAACGTGTAATTGCTGTTTTTTCTTCTCCTAAAGGCGTTATTAATAAAATTGGCTGAGTTACATCTTTAATTAAAGCACCAACCCAAGGAGCAAACGTTCCTCCTAAACCAATAAAAATTGATTGCGGTATAAATCCTTTTACAAAATCGAATTGATGGCGTACATCTAAAATGATGGCATCTGTTGAATTACTTACTTTTTCAAAATCTTCAGCAGATAATGCTATCGCTCCTTTTTTAATAACTTCATCTATTGATTCATATCCTTCTTTATTCATCTTTACATTTAAAGGAAAATAAGCCGGTGGTGGTGCTAAACCATCCGTTACTTCTTTTATGAATTCTGCCTTAGTCATATCTGCTCTTAAAGCATAATTGGTTTTCTTTTGATCACCAATAGATCCTACCGTTTCTTTACTTAAGTTTTTTCCACAAGCAGAACCTGCTCCGTGTGCAGGATATACAATAACGTCATCCTCTAAAGTCATTATTTTTGTGCGTAAGCTGTCATATAAAAGTCCCGCTAAATCATCTTGAGTAAGTGTTCCTTTCTGCGCTAAATCTGGACGCCCAACATCACCTAAAAATAAGGTATCTCCACTAAAAACTGCGTGGTTTTTCCCGTTTTCATCTTTTAATAAATACGAAGTACTTTCCATCGTATGCCCTGGTGTGTGCATTGCTGTAATGGTAATATTACCTACTTTAAAAACTTCCCCATCGGTTGCTATATGAGATTTGTAATTTGTTTTAGCCGTTGGACCGTATACAATTGTTGCTCCTGTTTTTTCTGCTAAGGTTACGTGGCCACTTACAAAATCTGCATGAAAATGAGTTTCAAAAATATATTTAATATTCCCGTTAGCTTCTGCTGCTTTTTTTATGTAAGGTGCTACTTCGCGTAACGGATCTATAATTGCTATTTCTCCATTACTTTCTATATAATATGCTCCTTGTGCTAAACAACCTGTATAAATTTGCTCTATATTCATAATCTTATTTATTCGTACGCTTGATGTATATACTGTGCGTATTTTTTTTGATTTTTATTATCTCCTGTTTTAAAAAAATTTACTGCGCCATTGGCACGCATAAAAAAGTGATCTATACTTGCCACTTCTAAAAGACCTCCTCTAAAAAAAGCGTCTCTAACGGGTCCTTTTACTCCTGCAAAATAAAATGCAATGTTTCTTTTATTGTAATATTTTATACGCTCTTTAAGCATTTCTACTCCGGTACTATCAACTCTATTAATACTTTCGGCATCTAAGACAATTAATTTTAATAATTTTCCTTTTTCCCCGACCATTTCATCTAGTTTTTCATGAAAATAATTTGAGTTGGCATAAAACAATTGTGCATCAAAACGAAATACTAAAATTTTATCATCAATAATTACATCTTTAAATCTGTTTTTATTTCTGTAAAAATCAGAGTTTGGCACCTTTCCTAATTCTATTACATAAGGTCGTGATGTTCTAAAAATTAAGATTACTAAAGACAAGCTTACACCTATTAAAATACCGTATTCAATACCAAAAAAGATAGTCGCTAAAAATGTTGCTATCAACAACCAAAAATCTAAATTATTAGCTGTCCAAAGTCGTTTAGCTTCTTTTATATTTATTAAATTAAATACAGCTACTATGATAATAGCGGCCAATATTGTTTTTGGTAAATGATAAAATACTGGTGTCAAGAAAAGCAATGTGAGTACAACTATTAGTACCGATACAATTGCTGATATACCTGTTTTACCACCTGCTTCTTCATTAATTGCCGAACGAGAAAAGCTTGATGTTGATGGATAGGATTGAAATAACGAACCTACAACATTGCTTAAACCTAAAGCTATAAGTTCTTGATTTGGTCTTATTCTATATTCATCTTGCTTTGCTTCTAATGTTTTTCCTATCGATATAATTTCTAAATACCCAACCATAACTAAGGTTATTGCTATTGGTAATAATTCTCTTATTAATGCGATATCTATAACCGGAATACTAAAACCTGGTAATCCAGATGGAATCCCTTTTACAATTGCTACATCTATAAAATAATCTTTAGAAAAACGAATTACCAATATCCCTATTACTACAACTATTAAAGCATTGGGTATTTTTTTATTGATCTTTCTAAAAATCATAATTATAATACATGCAATAATTCCGATTACCGCTGTGTTGGTATTAAAATATGAAACTCTTTTAAAGATATCTTCAATAAGAATATGTACCTGATCGCTCTGTAAAAAATCTACTCCTAATAAGTTTCTAAATTGATTTAACCCTATAATTAATGCTACCGCAGATGTAAATCCTACTATTACAGGTCTTGATAAAAAATTAACAATAAAACCTAAACGAAAAAGTCCCATTAAAAGCTGAATACCACCCACCATTAATGCCAATAAAATAGCAATAGCAATGTAACTTTCTGAACCCATTAAGGCCAATGTTGAAACTCCTGTAGCTACAATTAAAGAATCCATTGCTACTGGACCAATTGCTACTTGGCGAGACGAACCAAAAATTGCATACATTAATTGCGGTACCAAAGCAGCATATAAACCATAAATAGGTGGTAAACCTGCAATTAATGCATAAGCAATTCCTTGCGGAATTAAAACCGTTGCTACAGTTATACCTGCTACAACATCACCTCTAAGTTGAGATTTTTTGTAGTTTGGTAACCACTCTAAAATTGGTATGATTTTTTTTAATAATTTCATTAAAATATCAACTTTACTTTTTTTAAAAAATGAGATTAGTTGTTTGTTACTTTGTAAAACTTAATTTTCCATTTCAAGGTTTCCGAATTTTTAAGCTCTTTCATTACTTTAATAGTATGTATTCCTTTTTTTAAGTTCGAAATATCTAAATAAGAAATAATTCCTGCTTGTTTAGTTCTAGAATGTCCATGTTGCCGCAGAAAATCTGCTGTAATTTTTTCATTATCTATATAAATATGATAATACTCTTTATAACAATTTAAAGTAAAGGCATCCATTTCTTCTCTTGCCAACTCAAATGATTTATCATCCTCTTTTTCTAAAGTACCACACAGTTGAGTTCTTACGTTTTTTTCATAACTAAAAACAGGGATAAAAATCTTTAAAACATCCGAAGTTACTTTGTCTGATTCTATTTCTGGTGTTAATAAAAACGTATTTGTTTTATTTTCGTCTTTATAAAAACTTGCATAAACCTTCGTTGTATTAAAATATTTTTGATGAGATACTAAATAAAATATATTTGTTTTTATTATTTGATTCATTGTTAAAAATAAACCTACAAAAACAAATGATAAAACTAGATATACCAACGATTTCTTCTTTTTAAAATTAGAACCGAAAATCATTGTTATTTGTAAAATTGATTTATATAATGGTCCGAAAGTTAACATTGAAACAAACTTATTTATTTTAAAAGTGATTGTTTGTATTTTCTCTTTTTCTTTATTTACTTTTAAATTAGAAATAAGTGTTATGATCATTTGCAGGAATAAGCAAAACGTAAAAAAGCCTGCAGGGATTAATAAAATATATGAAGCTATATATTTTGATAAAAGGTTATATACAAACAAATAAACACTTGCTAAAAGAGACATATATGCGTACATAAACAACAATGTAAATGCTGCTGAAAAAATTACGCTACATAGCTCATCTGTTTTTTGTATTGATTCTTTTAACTTTGGTAAGACTTCTAATATTTTTTTTGTGTAAATTTTAGAATACACACTATCCTCAATACTGTAATCAGGGAAAACAGAATTCAACCCTACCAAACCTATCCAATAAGCTCGTAAAACAAAGTGTATTACAAACATTGCTGCTAACATACTTACCGCCAAAAGACCAAAAGTTACAATGAAATAAGCTATAAAATATTGATTAGGATTTAACACATCAATAAAAAAATTGGTTGCCCAACTAACAATATCAAAAAGCTTAAAAGTTCCGAAAATAGCGATAGCAGAAACCAGTAATTCAGCTTCCCAACTCTCTTCTTTTAACCTTTGTATCCATCCGTTAGATGGATCTTTAGATATATTTTTATTAATATTTTCTTTTTCCATTTAGAAGTTTAATAATTACTTAAAATAATTCACCTTGATTCTTCCCTTTAATTCGCCCTAAATGTTTGTAGGCTAAATCGGTTACTTCTCTTCCTCTCGGAGTACGCATTATAAAACCTTGCTGAATTAAAAACGGTTCATAAACTTCTTCAATTGTTTCAGTATTCTCACTAACTGCTGTTGCAATTGTACTAATTCCTACAGGGCCGCCTTTAAATTTATCAATTATAGTTACTAAAATCTTATTATCCATTTCATCCAATCCATGAGCATCTACATTCAATGCTTTTAAAGCATAAACTGCTATTTCTATAGTAATACTTCCATTACCTTTTATTTGTGCAAAATCTCTAACTCTTCGTAATAATGCATTTGCTATTCTTGGTGTTCCTCTACTTCTACCAGCAATTTCTATAGCTGCTTCCATAGAAATTGGTACGCCTAATATTTGCGAACTTCTTTGAATAATAGTAGTAAGTAATTCTGTTGAATAATAATGTAATCGACTACTGATTCCAAAACGAGCTCTCATTGGTGCTGTTAACAATCCAGATCGAGTCGTAGCTCCTACTAATGTAAACGGTTCTAAATTTATTTGAACCGTACGTGCGTTGGGTCCAGATTCAATCATAATATCGATTTTATAGTCTTCCATTGCAGAATATAAGTACTCTTCTACAATCGGACTTAATCGATGAATTTCATCTATAAATAACACATCTCGTTCATCAAGATTTGTTAACAATCCTGCCAAATCTCCTGGCTTGTCTAAAACAGGTCCTGAGGTAACTTTAATACCCACACCTAACTCATTGGCTAAAATATGTGCCAAGGTTGTTTTACCCAATCCCGGAGGACCATGAAACAAAGTATGATCTAATGCTTCATCTCGTTGATTGGCTGCTTCAACAAATATCTTTAAGTTATCAATTGCTTGATCTTGTCCTGAAAAGTCATCAAAAGAAAGCGGACGTAGTTTTTTTTCTACATCTAAATCGTCATTTGAAAGATTCGTATTTTCAGGATTTAAGTTTTCGTTCATATAGGTACAAATATACTTGAAATATAATTTTTGCTTTGTAATAATTGTTACGCAACAACATTACCAATGCTAAGGTACATAATAGCATTTAGATTTGTAAAACAAAAAAGCCTTCCAATATTGGAAGGCTTTTTTTAAATGCTTTTATTTATTAAGATGGTTCTTCTCCATCTAACAATGGTGTAGTTTGTAATACGAAATCTTTTCCGTGAACATACTCTCCAAATCTAGGATCATTTTCATCATCCCATACTTTACTATAATCATACGCCCATCTGTGAACTTCTGGAATAGCACCTGGCCAGTTTCCGTGAATATGTTCAACAGGTGTAGTCCACTCTAAAGTATTCGATTTCCAAGGATTCTGTTCTGCTTTATTACCTCTATACATTGAGATAAAGAAGTTTGCTAAAAATATTAACTGAGCAGCACCTCCTAAAAATGCCATTAAAGTCATAAATACGTTGATTTCAATTAAATCATCAAACATTGGAAAGTTTGAGTTTGTATAATAACGACGAGGTAAACCAGCTAGTCCAACAAAGTGCATCGGGAAAAATACTCCGTAAGCAGAGATAATTGTTAACCAAAAGTGCCAGTAACCTAATGTTTTATTCATCATTCTACCATACATTTTAGGGAACCAGTGATACACACCAGCAAACATTCCTAATAAAGCAGATACACCCATTACTAAGTGGAAATGCGCTACTACGAAATAAGTATCGTGTACGTTAATATCTAATGCAGAATCTCCTAAAACTAATCCTGTTAAACCACCTGTTACGAATGTAGAAACTAATCCGATAGAGAATAACATGGCTGGATTTAATTGTAAGTTACCTTTCCATAATGTTGTAACATAATTAAATGCTTTTACTGCAGATGGAATTGCAATTAATACCGTTGTAAATGTAAATACAGATCCTAAGAAAGGATTCATTCCTGTAACAAACATGTGGTGCCCCCATACAATTGTTGATAAGAAAGCAATCGCGATGATTGACCCAATCATTGCACGGTATCCAAAAATTGGCTTACGAGCATTTGTTGATATTACTTCTGAAGTAAGACCTAATGCTGGTAATAAAATAATATATACTTCTGGGTGCCCTAAGAACCAAAATAAGTGTTCAAATAATACAGGTGATCCTCCTTGGTAATGTAATACTTCTCCTGAGATAAAAATATCTGACAAGAAAAATGAGGTTCCGAAACTTCTATCAAAAATTAATAATAAAGCAGCAGATAACAATACTGGGAACGAAATAACACCAATAATAGCTGTAACAAAGAATGCCCACATTGTTAATGGCAATCTTGTCATTTTCATTCCTTTTGTACGTAAGTTTAAAATTGTTACGATGTAGTTTAACGATCCTATTAATGATGATGCAACGAAAATTGCCATAGATACTAACCATAATGTCATACCTGTACCTGAACCAGGAATTGCTTGTGGCAAGGCTGATAAAGGTGGATAAATTGTCCATCCAGCTGATGCAGGTCCTGCCTCAACAAATAATGAAATTATCATTATTACCGATGATAAGAAAAACAACCAGTAAGATACCATGTTTAAGAAACCAGAAGCCATATCACGTGCCCCGATTTGCAATGGAATTAATAAGTTTGAAAACGTACCACTTAAACCCGCAGTTAATACAAAAAATACCATTATTGTACCGTGAATTGTAACCAATGCTAAGTACATATCAGGATTCATAATTCCATCTGTTTGATGGTTACCTAAGAATGCTTCAATAATTGAAAATGATGTTTCTGGCCATGCAATTTGCAAACGAAATAACATAGACATAAAACCTCCTATAACACCCATAAATATACCCGTAACAAGAAATTGTTTCGAGATCATTTTATGATCTTGACTGAAGATGTATTTGGTTACAAATGTTTCTTTGTGATGATGATCTGACATAATCTATATATACTTTTAAAAAATATCTTATTTAATAACTTGAGCTAATGTTTTTTGTTCTGATAACCACTTGTTGTATTCAGCTTCTTCAACAACAGTAATTTTCATTTGCATATTGTAGTGAGATGCACCACAAATTTTATTACACAATAACAAATAATCAAATTCGTAAAGGTCTTCACCTTTTGCTTTTCTAATTTTATTAATTCCATCTGTTTTAGCAATTACCTCAGAGCTTTTACGCATCTCTTCAGTAGTAAACTTAGGTGTAAATGCAAATTGAGTAACCATACCTGGTACACAGTTCATTTGCGCTCTAAAGTGAGGCATATAAGCTGAGTGTAATACATCTTGAGAACGGAACTTAAATAAAATCTTTTTCCCTTTTGGTAAAACTAGTTCTGTTACTTTTTTATCATCCTGAGAATTTGGATCAGACATATCAACTCCCATTGAGTTAATACCTTTTATAAAGTTAACATTTCCTAAACCTAATTCATTATCTGCTCCTGCGTAACGTGCTTGCCAATCGAATTGTCTTGAATATACTTCAATTTCGATAGGGTTTTCGTCATCACCAACATACATAATATTATTCCAAGCCCATAAACCATAACCAATTAAGATTACAATTGTTACTGCAGGAATAGTAGTCCATATTAATTCTAATTTATGACTATCTGCATAAAACAATGCTTTATTTCCTTTTTTACCTCTATACTTATATGTAAAAAAGAAAATTAAGAATTGCATTGCAAACTGAACAACACCAATTAACCAAAATGTAATGTTAAATAAGTTATCATCATGTTCTCCTTCAATAGAAGCAGACTCTGGTAACATTACTACATTCATTGCTATTAAACAATAAACCATCATTGCATAAAGGGCTACTAAAAACCCTATAGCTAATTTACCTTGTGTTTCATTGTCTTTGTCTGTAGCTATTACAGAGCGAAAATTCATTATACGAGTAATTTGCCAGAAACTAACTCCTATTGCAATTGCTATGAAAATATAAAATAAAGCGAGCATATTATCTAAACTATTTGTTTATTAATTATAATTATTAATGGTCATTACTATCTTCACCACTGTGTTCGATATTGTAGTAATGATAAGTTTCACTTTCGTGTAAGAATGGGTTTCCTTTTGCCAATGTATTTGCTTTTGCAAACGCGCTAAAGGTAGCATAAATAAATAAGCCTAAGAAGAATAAAATCCCGCTTATTTCACCAATCCCAAATCCGTATTGAGCACCAACAGTTCCTGGCATGATCATTACAAATAAGTCTAAATAATGACCTGCTAATATTACAACTCCTCCTATTGTTACAAACCAAGGAACACTTTTAAAGTCGCTATTGATTAATAATAATATTGGAAAGATAAAGTTCATAACTACCATTGCTAAAAATGGAACTTTATATTCATTGAAACGCAATAAGAAATAAGTTGTTTCTTCTGGAATATCTGCATACCAAATTAACATAAACTGAGCAAACCATAAGTAGGTCCAGAATACTGAAAAACCAAACATATACTTCGCTAAATCATGAATATGACTATCATTTACAAAAGGTAAATGACCTTGCGCTCTTAAATATATTGTTACAAAAGCTATTACTGTTAAAGCAGATACTAAGAAAGTAGCTAAAACATACCAACCAAATAATGTAGAGAACCAGTGAGGGTCTATACCCATAATCCAATCCCAAGACATCATAGATTCTGTAATCATAAATAAGAATAAGAAAACTACAGAAATATTATAATTTCTCTTATGTAATTTTAAGTCACCATTATCTTGAGCTATAGAGCCTTTTCTAATAAAGAAACGATATACATTCCAAACAGTTAAATAAAAGATACTTCTCATTAACCAACCTGGCGTATTTAAAAACCATTTTTTTCCGTCTACAACAGCATCGTAGTTTGGACTTTGAGGGTCAAAAACACCTTCAGCCATCCAAGGGAATAAATGATTCATATGCATAAAAGTAGCGATTAAAAACACTAACATTATAGCACTTACATAGTGTAAATTCGCTGTAATAGCTTCCATTACTCTAAATAATACGATAGACCAACCTGCTTGTGCTACTCTTTGTATTGCATAAAAAGCTAATACTAATAATGTAACTCCTAAAAAGAACATTAAAGCAACAAAAAAAGCTGCCCAAGGACGGTTTTGCATTTGATGAAAAGCATGTTCTGCATGTGCATCTTCATGGTTCTCTCCGTGTGCTTGTGTAGCATCTGTATGTTTTACAGCTGCTTCAACATGCTGTTCTTTTACTTCTTCTTTATGTTCTGCATTAATTGAATCTGCTACATGTGCAACTTCAGCACTTTCTGTATGAACAGCTATACTATCAGAAACATGATTTTCTTCCTCATGTATTTCTGTTGTAGCCTGTGCTTCTTCTTTAGCGTTTTCAACGTGAGTTGTTGCTTTATGAGAATCAGCAGTAGCATGATCTCCATGATGAGCACCGTGCTGATTTGCTAAAATTTCCTTTGCTTCTTCTAATGTTTTAGGTGCACTATAAAAACTATAAACAGTTCCTATAAGTCCTACAGCCATTAAAATAATAGCAAGCATTTTTAATTTTCCTGAAAACTTGTACATATCTTAACTATCTATTATATACTTATTTTAATTCGCTTCTTAATTTCTCTACATACTGTACAACTTGCCAACGCTCTTTGTACTGTAACTGACTTGAATGGGAACCCATTAAGTTTTTACCATACATAAGTACATGATAAATATTACCTGGAGTTAGGTCTCTATCTTTGTAGTTAGGTATACCATTAAACTTATCTCTTTGAGATAAAACTCCGTTACCATCACCTTTTTTACCATGGCATGTAGCACAATAGATTGTATACAATTCTTTACCCTTTGCCAAGTTCTTTTCAGAAGCTTCGAAAGGATTCTTTAATTCAGCTTTAGCTTTCTCGTATCCTTCATTTGTATCAGGAATATCATAAGCTACTATACCGTTTCTACTTACGGTACCTGCAACAGGCAATCTGTCTGATGTACTGTTAGAAACACCTGTATCCCCATTCGCATCGTAAGGAATAGATACATACATATCAGGCATATACTGTAATTGAGGTGTACGTTTATCTCCGCATGAAATAACACTTGTTATTACAACTAAAGCGACGATTATTTTTACAAAACTTTTCATATCTCTTTATTAGTGCTTTTCTACTATGTTAATTTCTACAGCCCCAGTTGATTCAACCAATGCTTTTAACTCGTCTTCATTACCATGAACAGGAATCTCCATTAAGAAGTGATCATCGGTAGTTCTTGGATCTGGATTTTCTGCTTCTTTAAATGGCCATATTCTACTTCTCATATAAAAAGTAATTACCATTAAGTGGGCTGCAAAAAACACTGTTAATTCAAACATAATTGGTACAAACGCTGGCATATTTGTAAACCAACTAAAGTTAGGCTTACCACCAATATCTTGTGGCCAATCTTGAATCATCATATAATTAGTCATCCAAATAGCAAAGCATAAACCTGTAATTCCGTAAAAGAATGCAGTGATTGCTAAACGCGTTGGTGGTAATCCTAATGCTTTGTCTAGTCCATGAACGGGAAAAGGACAAAATACTTCTTCGATGTGGTGATGTTCTCCTTTGATTTTCTTAACGGCATCCATTAAGATATCATCATCATTATAAAATGCGTGAATTACTTTATTAGTGCTCATTGTTCTCCTCTCTTAATTTTTTATAATTCTCTCCTGAAGATTTCAAGATTGTCTTAACTTCTGCTTGTGCTATTACTGGGAATGTTCTTGCATATAATAAGAATAATACAAAGAAAAACCCGATAGTTCCTACAAAAATACCTACATCAACAAATGTTGGCTCAAAACGCCACCATGTTGATGGTAAGTGTCCTTTACTTAATACAATTGCGATAATATCAAAACGCTCAAACCACATACCAATATTAATTATGATTGAAATGATAAAAGAAAAGATAAAGCTTCTTCTTAATTTCTTAATCCATAAAAACTGTGGTAAGATAATATTACACCATAATAGTGACCAAAATGCCCACCCGTAAGGTCCTGCTTCAGCTCCAAATGATAAGTAAGTATAGTTTTCATAAGGTGATCCTGTATACCATGCGATAAAGAATTCTGTTGCATACGCTACAGCTACAATACCACCTGTTAAAAGGATTACGATATTCATATATTCAACGTGTAAACGTGTAATATAAGCTTCCATATTAGTAACCTTACGCATAATACCTAATAAGGTTTGTACCATTGCAAATCCTGAAAAGATTGCTCCAGCTACGAAGTAAGGTGGAAATATAGTAGAGTGCCATCCTGGGTTAATAGAAGTAGCAAAATCCATAGATACAATTGTGTGTACAGAAAGTACTAATGGTGTTGCTAAACCTGCTAATACTAAAGATACTTCTTCAAAACGTTGCCAGTCTTTTGCTCTACCAGACCATCCGAAAGATAATAAAGCGTAAATTTTCTTCTGAAAAGGCTTTACTGCTCTATCACGAATCATTGCAAAATCTGGTAATAAACCTGTCCACCAGAAAACTAATGATACAGATAAATAGGTTGATATTGCAAATACATCCCATAGTAACGGCGAGTTAAAGTTTACCCATAACGAACCAAATTGGTTTGGCATTGGTAACACCCAATATCCATTCCATGGACGACCCATGTGAATAATTGGAAACAATCCTGCTTGAAAAACCGCAAAGATTGTCATCGCTTCTGCCGAACGGTTAATTGCCATTCTCCATTTTTGACGGAATAGTAATAATACCGCTGAAATCAATGTTCCTGCGTGACCAATACCTACCCACCATACGAAGTTGGTAATATCCCAAGCCCAACCGATGTTTTTGTTTAATCCCCACACACCGATACCTGTACCGACCGTGTAGAAAATACATCCAAATCCCCATAGCATTGCTGCCAAAGAAATATAAAATGCGATATACCAATTTTGATTTGCCTTACCTTCGATAGGTTTTGCAATGTCTTCAGTGATATCATGGTAACTTTTGTTACCCAACACTAAAGGTTCTCTATAAGATGATTCGTAATGAGACGACATAAATCTATATACTTATTAATTATATTATTAAGCTTCGTTTGTATTTCTAACTTTTACTTGGTAAACTACATTTGGTTTTGTACCAATATAATCTAACACGTGGAAAGCTCTATTATCTTCTTTTAATGCTGTTATAGCATCTTCAGAATTGTTTACATCTCCAAACACCATTGCTCCTGTAGAACAAGCTGATGAACATGCTGTTTCAAATTCGTCTTTATTTACAGCTCTACCTTCTTTTTTAGCTTTTAAGATAGTTGCTTGAGTCATTTGAATACACATAGAACATTTTTCCATAACTCCACGAGAACGTACTACTACATCTGGGTTTAACACCATTTTACCGTATTCGTTATTCATATTGAAATCGAATTCGTTGTTTTCAGCATAGTTGAACCAGTTAAAACGACGAACTCTATATGGACAGTTATTTGCACAATACCTTGTACCAACACATCTGTTATATGCCATTTGATTTTGACCTTGACGGCCATGAGATGTTGCTGCAACCGGACAAACTGTTTCACATGGTGCGTGATTACAGTGCTGACACATCATTGGTTGGAAAGCTACTTCTGGGTTTTCAGCAGAATTTTCTAAAGCGTCAAATAAATCACCTTTACTTAATTCTAAAACTCTTTCTGTATACTTTCTTTCAACGTCTTTGTTCGCTAAATTAGGGTTCTCTGCTTTGAATTCTTCAATAGTCATTGAAGCTTCATGTTGTTTATCTGCAACAGTAGAAGAATAGTAACGATCGATACGCAACCAGTGCATATCTCTACCTACACGTACTTCATCTTTACCTACAACAGGCACATTGTTTTCTGCATGACATGCTACTACACACGCCCCACAACCTGTACAAGATGTTAAATCGATAGATAGGTTAAAGTGATGACCTATTTCACGATTATGTTCATCCCATAAATCTATTTTACTAGCCGCTGTTTCTTGGTGATCATAAGAAACCATTGCCGGTTTATTCCAAGTATGTTTTGGATCTAAATTTTTGTTATTTACTTGTTGTAATGTAGCTTCCTTTAAAATATCATGACGACCCGCTAGTGTACTTTGTACCTGAGTACAAGCAAACTTATGCCATCCTGAAGTTTTCTCGATAGCAACATTGTATTGTACATTGTTACCATCTTTTAAGAAAGGATACGCGTTGATACCAACTTGCATCTCTTCTTTTAAACCTTCAGTTCTACCGTAACCTAATGCTAAACCAACTGATCCTTTTGCTTGACCTGGTTGAATCATGACAGGAACATTCTTAATTGTTACTCCATTTACTGTTACGCTAGCGTAGTTACCATTAATTGCTCCGTTATCTTTTACTGGGTTTTCAAAACCTAATTCTCTAGCATCAGCCATAGAAACGGTTAAGTAGTTATCCCATGATGCACGAGTAATAGGATCTGGTAATTCTTGTAACCAAGGGTTGTTCGCTTGTTTACCATCACCTAATGCAGTTGACGAATATAAGTTTAATTCGAAACCTGAAGATGCGCTTGCTGCTTTAACTAATTCAGCTACTGAAGCAGCTATAGCTACTGAAGTTTCAAAAGCTTCTTCTTCTAACATCATTTCTGACTTAAAGAAACCATCATGTAATGCTTGATTCCATGATGCACCTGCTAAAACAGTAGTACTCCAAAATTCTTTTAAAGTATCATAATAGTTTACAGAACTACCTGACCATTTTAATAACACATCTTGTAACTGACGTGTATTAAATAACGGAGAAATAGTAGGCTGCATTAAACTATAAGTACCTGCTGTTACCGTAACATCTCCCCAACTTTCTAAGTTATGAGGTGCTGGTAATGTATATTGTGTTGCCTTAGCTGTTACATCATTCTGAGTAGCTATTGCAACAGATAGTTTTAACTTTTTAATTCCTTCTGCTAATTCAGATGCATTTGCTAATGTATATAAAGGGTTTGTGTTATAAGTAACTAAACCTTTAACCTTACCACTTTTAATATCTGCAACTAATTCAGCTACTTGAGTATCGTTACCTTGACGCGTTAAATTAACTGCTTTAGTATCGAAAATCTCACTATTTAATTTCTCATTAATTGCAAAAGCAATTAACTGAGCGTTTTTATCATTTAAACCTGTAACTACAACTCCTTTTGAACCTGCTTTCTTTAAATCGCTAGCTAGCTTTTTAATTTCTGCATCAAATTTAGTTGCTTTAGATGGAAGTGATTCTCCTGCTACAGCATTATATAAATTAACCAAAGCATATACTTGATCAGAAGGCTTTACAACAATTCTTTTATCAGCATTTGCTCCTGCTAAAGACATGTTACTTTCTATTTGAACATGATAAGACATTTTACCAGAATCAGCTCTACGCCCATCTGCATAAGACTTTTCATATCCACCTTGCCAGTCACCAATAAAATCAGCACCTACAGAAACAATAACTTCTGCTTTACTAAAATCGTAGTTAGGCACAGCGCGTTTACCGTACATTGCTTCAAAAGCATCGGCAGTTGCACTTTCTGAAATTGCATCATAAACAACGTGCTTAACGTTTGGATATGCTGCAGTAAAATCAACAATTACTTTTTCAGTAGAAGGACTCGCTAAAGTACCTGTTAATAAAACTACTGATTCGTTTGCTTCTTTTAATTGATTAAGTTTAGCTACAATTTCTTTATCGGCATCTGCCCAAGAAATTTCAGCTTCTCCTTTTTTAGGTTCTTTTAAGCGTAATTCGCTATCATATAATGATAAAACAGATGCTTGAGTACGTGCATTTGTTTCTCCTCCCGCTTGCTTATTAGGCATTACAAGAATAGGACGACCTTCGCGTGTTTTTACTAATACGTTTGCAAAATCAAAACCATCAGCAATTGTAGTTGCATACCAATCAGCAACACCTACAACGATATCATTTGGTTGCACTACATAAGGGATTGATTTTCTTACGGGACCTTCACAAGCAGCTAATGATGCAGCTGCCGTTGTAAATCCAACGTATTTTAAGAAATCTCTACGTGATGTAGATGATGTTTCTAATGTTTCTTTATCACCTAAAAACTCATCTGTAGGAATATCTTGTACAAACTCATTATTACGCAGCGTTTCAACAACAGAACTACCTTTAAGTTCTTCAACACTTTGCCAGTATTTTTTGTTTGAAGCCATTTATATACGTGTTTTTCTACTTTCTAATTGATTAATAGTGGCACTTACCACACTCTTTTCCTCCTAGTTGAGCAATTGTAACTTGATCAACACCATACTTTGCCGCTAATTCTTTATGAATTTTAGCATAATACTCATTACCCTTTAAATCAACCTTGGTTGCTTTATGACAATCTATACACCAACCCATTGTTAATGAAGAGTATTGATATACTTCTTCCATTTCCTCAACAGGACCGTGACATTTCTGACAAGCTACTCCTCCTACAGTTACATGTTGTGAGTGATTAAAGTATGCAAAATCTGGTAAATTATGTACTCTAACCCATTTTACAGGCTTAGTGTTACCAGTATATTCTAAGTTTTCAGCATCCCAACCAGCTGCTTCATATATCTTAGCTATCTCTTTATCTAAATCTGACTTCACTAGAGTATGATCATCCATCACCACTTTAGTATCATCTGCTACTTCAGAAATATTTTTATGACAATTCATACAAACATTTACAGACGGTATACCTGAATGCTTACTATGTTTTGCTGATGAGTGACAGTATTGACAATCTATCTTATTATCACCTGCGTGAATTTTATGAGAGAATGCTATAGGCTGTATTGGTTGATAACCTTCATCAACACCTACTTGGAACAAGGTTCCGAATAAGATATAAATCCCAATTAAAGCCCCAAATAGAACAGCTAAAACATGTAAAAAAGTATTCTTTTTAATACCTGCCCATAACTCAGCCGACTGACCAAGCATACCAGGTGTTTTAGGAGCTCCTTTTAACTCACTAATTGTTTTTAATAAATTAGCAATAATTAAGAAAGCTACAATAATAGCCGCTGCTAAAACATACAACAACCATCTTGGCGAATCTCCTTTTTCAGTATCACCAGCAGCCACTGCTACTTGACCTGGTTTAGCAATCTCACCAACAGTTGTGTAATAAAGAATATCATCGATATTCTGATCTGTTAATTGAGGAAAAGCGGTCATATTAGAACCTTTATACTCTTCAAAAATTGCAATTGCGTCTTTATCTCCAGAAGCTCTTAACGCGGCATTGTCTTTAATCCAAGACTTTAACCAATCGTTCTCTCTTCTCTCTTCAATCCCACCTAATTTAGGACCCACAAGTTTCTTGTCTAACTTGTGACATGAGGCACATAAAGACTTAAATAATTTCTTCCCTTCTTTCTGGCGAGCTTCGTCAACATCTTGAGAAAACGCTGAAAAGCTTATAAATAAAACTAAAAAGAAAGCTAAACTCTTTACGAGTTTTTGGGTTAATTTACTGTGATGTTTCACACTTTTCATACTGTTAAATATAAGTTTTGTAACTGTTTTGGCACATTTTTTTCTATAACGCTATTCTAAAAACAGCAAATAGAAAGTCAGACAAAAGTACTACTTCTCTCTAAATTGTGAAATGTTAAGAGATTGCTAATTTATAATTTATATTTATTCTAAATAACTTAAGCAGACAATCTATTAAATTGCAAGTCGTTACTTTTGTAAAAAGTTTTTATAAAATGAAAAAAAGAAGCATTATACTAAGTTTAATTTTAGGTATTATTATTGGCGTTTTTAACAGTAATGCTCAAGATAATATTACTGAAAATAAAGATATTACTGCGTTAATCAATAAAAAAAGACAATACAACAAACACAACGGAACTGGATACAGGATACAGCTCTATAACGGACTAGAAACCCGTGCAAAAAGCTTAGAAAAAAGATTCCAAATTAAATATCCGAACATCCAAACAATGTTGAAATACGAAGAACCTGAATGGAAAGTACAAGTTGGCAACTACAAAACAAGATTAGAAGCAGACAGATCTTTAAATGAAATTAGAGAACAATTTAACGGAGCGATTGTTATTCCATTATAAATTTAAAATAGTAAAACACAAAAAAAAGCGAAATCAATTGATTTCGCTTTTTTTTGTGTTTTTAATTTAATAACTATTTTTAATAAGCTCGCTGATCACTTCCTTCATAAAAGTTAATAAAAGCTTGGTTTACCACACGATTACCACCATCTGTTGGGTAATCACCTGTAAAATACCAATCTCCTAAATTATCAGGACATGCTTTATGCAAACCGCTAACAGGTTGAAAAATAACCTCTACCTCTGATTTTATTTCAGGTGTTTTTAACATTTGTGCAATTTTAGCCGAGATTTGCTCATCTGTAAAAGGCGCATAAATTTCTTTTACATAATTTACAACATCTTTATCTTCGCTAACCTCTTGCTTTTTACACTTCGCATATACCGTATCTATAATATGATATTGATTTGTTTCTTTCAACAATTCTAATGTTGCTTTAAAAGCTATAAAATCATTGATTTTTGCCATATCGATACCATAACAATCTGGATAACGAATTTGAGGAGCTGAAGAAACTACTACTATTTTCTTCGGATTTAAACGATCTAATATTTTTATGATACTTTTCTTTAAAGTTGTACCACGTACAATACTATCATCAATAATTACTAAATTATCAGTTTCTTTTACAACTCCATATGTTACATCGTAAACATGGGCCACCAAATCATTACGACTGCTATCATCTGTAATAAAAGTTCTAAGCTTTGCATCTTTAATAGCAATTTTTTCGAAACGTGGTCTTTTTGATAAAATATCTACAACTTCATCTTTCGTCAACTTACCATCACCTGCTAAAATAGCTGCTGTTTTTTGCTGATTTAAAACATCCTCAGCTGCTTCCATCATTCCGAAAAAAGATGTTTCTGCTGTGTTTGGTATGTATGAAAAAACGGCATTTTCTATATCGTTATCAATAGATTTTAAAACTTCTGGAAAAACATATTTTCCTAGATTTTTACGTTCTTCATAAATTGAAGCATCGCTTCCTCTAGAGAAATAAATACGTTCGAAAGAACATGATTTCTTTGGACGCTGCTCTAAAACTGGCGACATTGATGTTTCGCCATTCTTTTTAATAATTAAAGCATGCCCTCTATCGATCTCTTTAATTTTATCAATAGGCACATTAAATACTGTTTGAATTGCCGGACGTTCAGACGCTACAACAACTACTTCATCATCTTGATAATAAAAAGCGGGTCTGATTGCTGATGGATCTCTTAATACAAACGCATCTCCATGACCTAATAAACCAGCCATAGCATAACCACCATCCCAATTTTTTGCAGAACGTTGTAATATATTTTGAATATTTAAATTCTCTTCTATATAACCTGAAGCATCTTTTTTACTATAACCTTCTTCTTTGGCTTTGATATATAGTTCAGAAACTTCATCCTCTAAAAAATGTCCGATTTTTTCCATAACAGTAACAGTGTCTGTAAACTCTTTTGGATGCTGACCTAAATCTACCAAATCGTTTAACAACTGTTTAGAGTTGGTCATGTTAAAATTACCTGCAACAATTAAGTTTTGATGTTTCCAATTTCTTTGACGTAAAAAAGGATGTACACTTTCTATAGAATTTTTACCAAAAGTACCATAACGAACGTGCCCTAAAAAAAGATTCCCTAAATATGGCACATTTTCTTCTTGCCACTTGACATCATTTGTTTTAGCTGGATTTTCTTCTAAAACACCTGCAATTCTTTCATTAATCTTTCCAAAAATATCCTGAATAGGTTGTGATTGGTTAGATCGTATTCTACTAATATATCTTGTCCCCGGTGCTACATTAAATTTAATACTAGCCAACCCTGCGCCATCTTGCCCACGATTGTGTTGCTTCTCCATTAACAAGTACATTTTATTTACACCATAAAATGCAGTTCCGTATTTATCTTTATAATATTGTAATGGTTTTAATAATCTAACCATGGCAATACCGCATTCGTGCTTTATAGCGTCACTCATTTGAAAAATATTTAATTGTGTTGTTGTTGTTTTGTTGTAAAAAAAAATCCGCAGCAAAAAGCGCGGATTTTTTTATTTATGATAACTCTATATCAAATTGTGTTAATTCTTTAAAAGCTTGTAAACGTGTTTGCACTTCGTCTTTTGTTAGCTCTTCCATTCGTTGTGTACCGAATTTTTCTACACAAAACGAAGCTAAATTAGAACCATATATAATTCCGTTTTTCATATTCTCAAACGAAATATCTTCAGTTTTTGCTAAATACCCACAAAAACCTCCTGCAAAAGTATCTCCTGCCCCTGTTGGATCAAAAACATCTGCTAATGGCAATGCTGGTGCAAAGAACATTTTACCTTCATTAAATAATAAAGCTCCGTGTTCTCCTTTTTTAATTACTACATATTTAGGACCCATTTCATGAATTTTCTTCGCTGCATTAACCAACGAGTATTCTCCACTTAACTGACGTGCTTCTTCATCATTAATTGTAATAACATCTACACGTTTTAAAACGGTATGTAAATCAGCTAAAGCAATGTCCATCCAAAAATTCATAGTATCTAAAACTACTAATTTAGGTCTTTCGATCATTTGATCTAAAACTGATGCTTGTGTTAATGGGTGTAAATTACCTAACATTACAATACCTGCATCTTTAAAAGCATCTGGTACAACTGGCTGAAAATGCTCCAATACATTTAACTCTGTAATTAAAGTATCGCGAGAATTCATGTCATTATGATATTTACCGCTCCAAAAGAAAGTTTTACCTTCTTTAATTACTTCAATACCATCAGTATTAATTCCTTTATTATTCATCATATCTAAATATGACTTCGGAAAATCTCCACCAACAACAGAAACAACGCCTGTTTTAACACCAAATTGAGAAGCTGCTAAACCTACAAAAGTTCCTGAACCTCCTAAAATCTTATCTGTTTTACCAAAAGGTGTTTCAATAGCATCAAAAGCTACGGTACCTACTGCTAATAATTTACTCATTTCTTATTTTTTTACTGTAATTTTGCTCTTTTAAATAAAGTGTCTTTAGACACTGCAAAAATAGTTTTAAAAAATGACTATCAAAGAAATACAAGAAGAAATTATTGACGAGTTTTCTATGTTTGATGACTGGATGGGACGTTATGAATATATAATTGACTTAGGGAAATCTTTACCTTTAATAAACGAAACGTATAAATTAGATGAAAATTTAATTAAAGGATGCCAATCTAAAGTATGGTTATATTCTGAATTACAACAAGACACTATTAATTTTACAGCCGATAGTGATGCTATTTTAACAAAAGGAATTGTAGCATTATTACTAAGAGTATATTCTAACCAAACTCCGCAAGCTATTATTGAAGCTAAAACCGACTTTATTGATGAAATTGGCTTAAAAGAACACTTAAGTCCAACAAGAGCAAACGGTTTAGTTTCTATGGTAAAGCAAATAAAAATGTATGCGATTGCACAGCAATCTAAATTAACAGAATAAAGAAGTAGATTATGACCGATAAAGAATTAGAAGTATTAGGAGATAAAATTGTAGGTGTTTTAAAAACAATTTACGATCCTGAAATACCAGTAGATATATATGAGTTAGGCTTAATTTATGATGTATTTGTCTCTGAAGAATACAATGCTAAAATTTTAATGACTTTAACTTCACCTAACTGCCCAGTAGCGGAAAGTTTACCTGTTGACATTGAAGAAAAAGTAAAGTCGTTAAAAGAAATTAACGCTTGTGAAGTAGAAATTACTTTCGATCCTACATGGACTCAAGAAATGATGAGCGAAGAGGCGAAGTTAGAATTAGGAATGCTTTAAATAAATTTGTCATTGCGAACAAGAACGAAACTATCTGTTATAAAGATTGCTTCATTTTTATTCGCAATGACGTTTCAAAAAATATGGCTGAAGAAATTATAAACAAAATTGCAACCAGTAAATTAATTACTATTGACCTTGAAGATTATTATCCGAAAGGCCAACGTATTGTTTTTGATATTAAAAGTTGGTTATATGAAGAATTAATTCTTCGTGAGAAAGATTTTAGAGAACAAGTTAAAAATCATGATTGGTCGCAATATAAAGATACTTATATAGCTTTAACATGTTCTTCGGATGCTATTATTCCCTCTTGGGCCTATTTATTATTAACAGCACATTTGTCTGGATTTGCTAAAAAAATAGTTGTTGGTAATTTAGAGTTGCTAGAAACTACTATTTACCAAGAATTAATTAATGAATTAGATAGTACACAATACCAAGACAAACCCGTAATCATTAAAGGCTGTACAAATAAACCGATACCTCCATCTGCTTATACATTTTTAATACAAAAACTACAAACTGTAGCAAAAAACATCATGTTTGGTGAAGCTTGCTCAACTGTTCCGTTATTTAGAAAAAACAAATAACCTTCTTATCCTATTTTTAATGAAAAAACTACTAATAATATTGTTAACTTGGTTCTCTTTCAATATTTTTTCACAAGAAATAAAAAAAGATAGCATACCTAAAAGACTAACCGTAACTGGTAAATACACTTTTTTATTCAATCAATCTTCTTTTTCTAATTGGGCTGCCGGAGGAAGTAATACCATCGCCGGAAATATGGGACTTGAATATGATTTTAATTATAAAAAGAATAAGTGGAACTGGGACAATAAGTTAATTACAAGTTATGGGTTAAGTCATATAAGCGAAAAAGGATTAAGAAAAACAGATGATAATTTTGAATACAATTCTCTGCTAGGGTTAAAAACGTCTAAACTTTGGTTTATCTCTTTTTTTACAAACCTAAAAACACAATACACCAGGGGATATGAATACAAGGAAGGCGTAAAAAAGCCTATCTCAGATTTTTTCTCACCTGCATATTGGAGTTTTGGCCCCGGTATGTTATGGAAAAAATCCGATGAAAGACGAATAAATATTGCTCCCGCAACGGCTCGTTTTACTTTTGTTTCTCGTCAATTTTCAGGAAAATATGGAGTTAAAAAAGGTGAAAAAATAAATTTCGGTTTAGGATTCAATTTATCTGGTTACTTTAAACATGAAGTGATGAAAGATATTACGATAGAAAACGTTCTTGCTGTGTATTCTGATTATTTAAATAAGCCTTTTAATATTGACATTAACTATCAGTTAAACTTTATTGTAAAAATAAACGACTATATATCTACAAATCTTGGCCTACACACTATTATTGATGATGATGCTTCTAGTAAAATACAATTTAAAGAGATATTTGGACTTGGAGTAAATTATATCTTCCATAAAACGTGACTTTTTTATACTAACATTGTCTAAACTAAAAATAGAGATGTAATTTTACATCTTAAAAAAAACTTTATAATGAAAAAAATATTAGCTGTAGCTATTTTATTCGGTGCATTATCAATAAATGCTCAAGAAAAGAAAAAAGAAGAAACCAAAGATGGTTGGAATAAAGAAGGTAACATCTCATTTTTATTCAATCAATCTGCATTTAATAACTGGTTAGCTGGTGGAGTAAATAATATTTCCGGAACTTTAAGTTTGAATTATGACTTCAATTATACCAAAAATGATTGGACTTGGGATAATAAATTAATTGCTTCTTATGGATTAACAAAAATAAAAAAAGAAGAGCTTCAAAAAACAGATGACCGTTTAGAGTTAAACTCTCTTGTTGGTAAAAAAGCATCTAAATACTGGTATTACTCAGCGTTTTTGAATTTTAAAACGCAAATGTCATCAACCGATGTTGACGGTATACAAACATCACATTTTTTCTCTCCAGCTTATTTCCAATTAGGTCCTGGTATGTTGTGGAAAAAATCTGACAAACTAAAAGTTAATTTCGCTCCTGCTACCTCTAAACTAATTTTAGTACATTCTCATTTAACTGATCTTGGGCCAGCCTTTGGCGTAGATCAAGGAGAAAGTTCAAGATATGAATTAGGTGCTTCTATTAGTGGATATTACAAGGCAGAAATTATGAAAAACGTTAGCATTGAAAATATTTTAAACCTATATAGTAACTATCTAGAAGATGCTCAAAATGTAGATATTGATTATACTTTAAACATAGTAATGAAAGTAAATAAATATTTATCTGCCAATCTATCTATGCAAGCTATTTATGACGACAATGCTTTTCAAGGATTTCAGACAAAAGAAGTATTCGGTTTAGGTATAAATTACGGATTCTAACAAACAATTATTCAAAAAAAAAGAAAACCTTAAAGAGTCATATCTTTAAGGTTTTCTTTTTTGCTTACTTTTGCTTAAAATTTAAAAAGAATGACTTTACTACTAATATACGCAACAGTATCAATATTTTTCTCTTTCATATGTTCCATATTAGAAGCTGTTTTACTGAGTGTAACACCAACTTTCGTTAATGTAAAAAAGAAAGAAGGTGTAGGTTTTGCTACTCAGCTAGAAGCATTAAAAAAAGATGTAGACAAGCCTTTAATTGCCATTCTAACCTTAAATACTCTTGCACATACCGTAGGAGCTATATTAGTTGGTACTGAAGCTAAAAAGATATTTAATGACGATGGTTACGGTGTATTTATTGTTTCTGCAGCAATGACTATATTAATTTTAGTTGCTTCAGAAATCATTCCGAAAACAATAGGTGCAACCTACTGGAAACAACTTGCTAGCTTTACCACAACAGCTTTAAAAGTAATGATATTCCCGTTAAAGTGGACAGGTATTTTATGGATACTACAATTAACTACAAAATTGATTGGTGGTAAAGGCGGTCACGGCGAAAGTATTTTAAGCAGGGAAGATTTCACTGCAATGACTGATATTGCTGAACAAGAAGGTGTTTTTCAGCAAAATGAAAGTAATGTAATAAGGAATATGCTTAATTTTAAAGATATACAGGCAAAACATATTATGACACCTCGCACAGTTATTAAAATTGCTGATGAAAACGAATCTATTGAATCTTTTTTTGAAAATAATAAATTATTGAATTTCTCTAGAATACCTGTTTTCTCTAAAAATCCTGATAATATAACTGGCTACATATTAAAAGATCAACTTTTATTAGCTTTAATTGATAAAAAAGGAGCCGAACCGTTAAAGTCAATTAAAAGAGATATTATTATTGCAGATAGAGATTTATCAATTCCGGGCTTATTTAAGAAGCTAATTGAACAACGAGAACACCTAGCTTTAATTGTTGATGAATATGGCTCTGTAAGCGGATTAATAACTCAAGAAGACGTAATAGAAACCTTATTAGGTTATGAAATTATGGATGAAAGTGATAATGTTGCTAACTTACAAAGCTTAGCTAGAAAAAATTGGAAAAAGAGATTAGGAATTATAAATGATTTAGAAAAGAAATAATCCTAAAAATAAGTTATGCTATAACACATACCACTATAAATAATTAAACCAGTGATATAAATCTCTGGTTTTTTATTGTGTTAAAATAAGTGCATTTTAAAAAACTGAAATGTACATATATTACATCTATGCTTCACTTACTGTGCCCTTAATTTAACCAAAACAGTTATAGTTATTGATGTCATTTATAAATTTATAACTGATTACAAGAGACGATAATCATCTCTATAACCAATAAATAAAATAACTTGAATCTATTTTCCAGTAATACTGATACTAAGTAAATAGCAAAAAAAAGGGAGTGATTTACATCACTCCCTTTTTTATATAATTGTATTTTCAATTAATCATTAATCGTCCAAGATATGTAATACATAGAACCTATTAATCCAGATCCTGGTGCAACAGCATATTCTTTTTTGGTTAAATTAGTTCCACCAACTTTAATTCTTGATTTTAAAGAAGGAATTCTATAATTAATTTGTGCATCTAATACTGTTCTACTATCAACATTTCCACTTAAGAAACCAGACTGCCATAAAAATTCATTTTGCCACCTAGCATTTACATTAAATCCAAAATTATTAAATAAATTTTCATTTCCAAACATCACCTTTACTTGATGCTCTGGTGTATTAAACCCTGGTTCGAATTCTACATCTTCTTCTTGGTCGAAAACTAGCTTACTTAAAGTATAATTGGCTCCAAAGTTAAATGTTCTAAATAATTTTGTATTTAATCCAATACCAATACCATATGATTGAACATCTGCTGTTGTATTAGAGTTTAAGGCAAATTCTGTCGCATCGACTGGACTACCAAGAGGACCTGTAAGAATAGTGTTTCCATAATTAGGAACAATTACATTCTTAGTCGCCACAAAATTTTCATATTGATTATAATAACCATTTACGTCTAACTCTAAAATATTAGTATCTGTTATATTTACTATACTTCTATAACCTAATTCGTAAGATGATACTCTTTCTGGCTTAATAGCCGTAGGTGTTACACTTACATAAGCCCCATTATCTAATACAAATGCTTTTTCAAATACTTGCGCTCCTGTAATAGTATTTGTTGTACCATCATTGTTTAATACTTGCGCAGAAAAACGTTCGATATTATCTAAAGATGTACCTAAAAGAAATTTATTAGGACCAGATCTCAATCCGAAATACTGCTCTATTGTACTAGGTGTTCTAAATCCTGTTTGGTATGAAATTCTTAGTATTTTATTTTCTTTAATTGAGTAGTTTAATGCTACCCTTGGAGAAAAATCCCCTTCAAAATTAGATGATTTATCATAACGAACAGAACCTGTGAACTTTAAACGTTCATCTAAAAACTTCTTTTGTATCTGTGAATAAACACCATACATATCAAATTCAATAGGGCTATTCTCATCAGTAAATAAAGTACCTTGAGAGTTAATATTAAATTTACGGTATGAACCACCAATTTGTATTTCACCCCATTTAATTAAATCTCTAAAATTATAATTTGCGTCTGCATGGTAAAAACTTGTTTCATCTTTAACACCTGCTCCACCCTGTGATATAGGTGTTGTAACAGCTTCATCTAATGCTTGATTAAAAGCTGCGGTTCCTGGCTGTAACCTATTTCTATCTGCAAAAGCTCTTGCTGATGCATCATTACCAGGAGTCACTCCAGGAACACGATTTGCAAATGCAGCTCCATAATCACTGAACCAAGTTCTATTATCTTTAAATTTAGAGTTTAAAGCAAGACCTAAAAATCGAATATCATGTGTTCTGTCTCCTCCATCATTACCATTAAAATATCCACGGACAAAAAAGTTTTTACCCAATACTTCTAATTTGTGTTGCTCTACATAATAATCTTCTTGCGAAAATCTGTTTGCAGCCTGATACAAGTTATTTCCTTTTGAAAAACGAGAGTTATAAACTATTTCTAGCTTATCATTACCCATTGGTCTAAAATGTAATGATCCGTCAAATTTTAATCCGTAACCATCGTAATCGTATAAATCAGTTTCAGCATATCCTGTCCTACTTACTTTTCCAATACCAGGAAAAGTAAAAGTAGCTTCATCTCCATAAAAATTTACACCGTCATAATCGGGAGTATTATTTCTATTTCCTGCAATAATCTCACCTCCAACACCTGTTGTATTAGAATCATCATTTGCATGCCATTCTTCAGCTTTATAAACTGTTAAATTAACTTTTGCTGCGAAATAATCACTAAATTTATGAGCCATTCTAATACCTACATCATAAAACTGATCAGATCCTGATTGCTCTTGTTCAATAAAACCTGTTTTAAAATACGTACTAATTCCATCATATTTAAAAGGGTTTTTACTTCTCATTAATAAGATACCATTAAATGCATTTGCACCATATAAGGCAGAAGAAGCTCCTGGTAATATCTCAACATCTTTTACATCTAACTCAGATAAACCAACTATGTTACCTGCCGAGAAGTTAAGTGCTGGTATTGATGTTTCAACACCATCTACTAACTGTACAAATCTTGTATTATCAAAACTAGAAAAACCACGTGAGTTTACAGATTTAAATCCATAACTTGCTTCTCTAGAGGTTATCCCTTTTAAGTTAGTTACACCATCATAAAAAGAAATTGAAGTTCCTTTTTTAATATCATTAATACCTAATCTTTCAATAGTTACTGGCGATTCAATAACTCGTTCAGGAGATCTAGAGGCAGAAATTACAACTTCATCTAGACTTGTATTTTCTTTTAATATAATATTTATCTCTTGATCTTTAGATGTTACTTCTATAACCTCTGTTTTATACCCAAAAGCTGATACTTGAATTGAAAAAGGAAAATTTGACTTTACAGACAAGGTGAAATTTCCGTCAATATCAGAAGTAGTTTTACCTTGTAAAGAATTTATTAAAGCACTAGGAAAAGGCTCTAAGTACTCATCATAAACTTTTCCTGTTACTGCAACTTGTGCTGATAATGCAATACTGCAAGTAACAAAAAAAACTAATAGTAGTTTTTTAAGCATATTATTTGGTTTTAATTGATTGTTCTTATTTGTAAAAATTACTCTTCTAAAGCAAAAGCTATAGGAAAACCATACTTAACCGAGGTTCTACCTCCGTCTTTCTTTGCAGGAGTAAATTGAGGCAATTTAGAAACTACTCTAACCGCTTCTCTATTTAAAATTTCTCCGTTCTTTGGCCCTAAAGTTTTTATGTTCTTAACTTCCCCGTTCTTATCGATCACAAAACGAACCCATACTTCTCCTTGAATAGATTCCTTAATTGCATCACTAGGGTATCTAAAATGCTTAGATATATGATTCACCATTTGTTCATTAAAACAATCTACTTGCTCTCCTTTTTTCACATTTTTACAAGAGTTAAATAAAGGAATTTTATCGACTGTACTAAATTTAGATGCTTTTCTTAATTCCTCTGCAGACATCTTATTTTTAATATCTTCGATATTATTTTTCAACGATTCTACGGGCTTTACAACAGCTATTTGCTCTGTTGTTTTCTCAATTTCAGCAACGCTTAAAGTTCCAAGACCAGCTGCTTTTTGTTTTTTAATAGGTTCTCTTTTTTTAAGGTACCTTCTGCTTGCAGATACCTTTACTGTAATCTGTCTTGATTTTTTATTTTTCTTGTCTTTTTCTTTAATAGTACACTTAGTTATACTAATACTATTTAAATCTAATTCTGCTTCATCAGGGGTTTCACAAACCTCTTGCTGAGACATAATGCTAATAGGGAAAGCACATACCAATATTAATAATAATAATTTCTTCATCACTTTGGGGTATTACAATCTAAATCAAACACTTACAAGAAACATACCTGCAAGCTGAATTAGCCCAGAAATATATTTATTTTTTTTTATAAAAAAATGTTAAAATGTAAAAAACAGGAAAAAACCCTATATATTTTATAGGCTATTATTATTTTAATCTAACGTAAAGTTTATAGGGAATTTATAGGAAACAGATATTTTACGCCCTTTATGCTCTCCAGGTATAAAATTTGGCAATAATAACACTATTCTTTTTGCTTCTTTCTTTAATAGACCACTATTGTCAGCTCCCTTAACTTCAACTTTACTTACTATCCCATTTGCATTAATAATAAAACTAACCTCAAGATTACCTTCTATCTCTTTTTCTAACGCCTTTTTAGGATAAATAAAATTATCTATTAAGTGCTTTTGCATTTGATAATTAAAACAATCAACCTTATTTAAATCACTTTCTTTACAAGATATAAATAAAGGTATTGTTTCAACAACATCAAATGATACTTCTTCTACTATTGGTTCTTTAATTAAAACCGCTAATAATTTATCATCTACTTTATTTTCAGCCGTTATATTTACAACTGCTTTTGATTGTAAGTTACTTGCAGAATACACCGTTTGATTTAGATACACTCGCTTTTTTAAATACCTCCTACTTGACATTTGAATATCTTTAGTAGTTTTTACTTTCGGTTTATTTTCCGATATCTCACATTTATTGTTATCAAGAGCATTAACATCAATTAACATCTTCTCCTCAACGACGCACAATTCTTGGGAGAAAAGTTGCTGCACACATAAATTAAATAACGCTATTATAATTAATTTTTTCATTACAATTCTTTTTAAGAACCAGAGATAATAATCCTATATTTTAAAACACAGCATATTATCAAACTGAATTAATTTAAAATATTAGATAAGAATATGTAATTGAAACTTTACTTTGAATGGTATTGTCGATAAAAAAATTTGACAACCCGAAGTGGTTGGAGTTATTATTTTTCATTTTCTGGGGGGATAAAATGTTAAAATATTATTGTAAATTCTCGCTGAGCGAATATAAATATAAGCAAAAAAGAATAAGAACACAAAATTCTTATTCTTTTTTCATTCAAAATACAGTTTTAATTTACCCTAAATCATCCTGATACAAGAAATTATTATAAGGAAAACGTTGAATATGTATCTTTTTTACCTCTTCATAAACTCTATCTTTAAAGTCTTCTAAATTATCTTTATTCAAGGCAGATATAAAAAGACTTTCTTGACCAAGGTCATTCATCCATGTCTTTTTCCAATCGTCAAGCGTATAATGAATTTTTGATTTCTCAGTAATTAAATCATCCTCTGCAATAGTTTCATGCGTATAAGCATCAATCTTATTAAAAACCATAAGAGTAGGTTTATTTGCACTACCTATTTCATCTAAAATTTTATTTACTGATGCTATATGATCTTCAAAATTAGGATGACAAATATCTACCACATGTAATAATAAATCTGATTCACGAACCTCGTCTAAAGTAGATTTAAAAGATTCTACTAATTGCGTTGGTAATTTTCTAATGAATCCAACAGTATCTGTCATTAAAAAAGGAATATTTTTTATAACAACCTTTCTTACTGTCGTATCAAGAGTTGCAAATAGTTTATTTTCTGCAAAAACATCACTTTTACTAATTACATTCATTAAGGTTGATTTACCAACATTGGTATACCCAACTAATGATACACGTACCATTTTACCTCTGTTTTTTCTCTGAACTGCCATTTGCCTATCAATGGTAGCCAATTTTTTCTTTAACAAAGTAATCTTCTCTCTAATGATACGACGGTCTGTTTCAATTTCTGTTTCTCCAGGTCCACGCATACCAATTCCACCCTTTTGCTTATCAAGGTGTGTCCAAAGTCGTGTTAATCTTGGTAATAAATATTGACATTGCGCCAGCTCTACCTGTGCTTTTGCAGAACTTGTTTGAGCTCTTCCTGCAAAAATATCAAGAATTAAATTTGTTCTATCTAACACTTTACAATCTAATTCGTTTTCTATATTTCTTAGCTGTGCAGGTGATAATTCATCATCGAAAATTGCGGTACCAATACCATGAGATTCTATATATGCTCTTACTTCTTCTAATTTACCTGTTCCTAAGAAGGTTTTAGGATTAGGTTTTTCCATTTTTTGCACAAAGCGTTTTACAGCAACTCCTCCTGCTGTTAAAGTTAAAAACTCTAACTCATCTAAATATTCGTCAGACTGTTTTTCGTTTTGATGCTGGGTTATAATACCAATTAAAACCGCTTTTTCTGATATTGCTTCACGTGTTTCTACCATAGAATGCAAAAGTACAAATTTATCAACTTAAGAAATCTAAATTATCAATCTTACTTTTCTTTTTAATTATGGGGGTACATCTTTCTTAAACTATGAGTTTTTTATGAACCAAAATCTATTTCTAGTTGATGGATATAATGTGCTAAAATTAATCACGATCAATCTTTCAATATATTACTTGTTTATTTTATCATCCAAGCTTTAAAACTATAAATAAGGCATAAAAAAAACACTCGCCTTTCTTAAAGCGAGTGTTTTTCTTCAAAACTATGTTTTAATTAATGGTTAATTGCATAACCTGCACCTTTACCAAATTCGGCTAGTTGCTCTAAAATGTTTCTGAAAAAGTTTTGAATCCCCTTAAATAATTGTTTTTTCATAATTGTAGTTTTTAATTTCCCCACTACAAATATACATACTTAAACAACTAACATAAACATAAACACCTAACAATGTGTGAATTACATTAAATCATGTATAATTGGTTATGTATATCGTCTTTTTCTACAGAAATTAAAAATTATCTAACACAAAAAAAACATAAAAACCTTGTTAACAAACAATTACCCTATTAAATATAAGGATAAAATTAAGGTTTTATGGTCGTGTTTAAATTTTAATAAAGTCGTTAAACGCTATATAATGAGGTTTATCTTTAAACACAGGTAAATCAATACTTTCTGAATTTGCAATACCAATACCCGCAAACCACACTTTTGCGTTTTGCTTTTTAGCATGTTCTTTAAATGTTTCCATCCATAAAACATCATATTCTTCTGGTGATTGAATATTATTTGTGGTTTTTACTAAAACGAAAATGGTAGGCTCACTTTTTTTAAATAAAACAAACTGCGGATGTTTTTTAAGTTCGCTATTAATAGCTACAAACTCATAACCCATTTCTTGTAGTTTTTTACCTACAATATTCATCCCTAAATTATGAAGTTCTTGCTTTGTAAGTGCCTGCATTATTTTCTCTTGCGTCGTAGGTTAAAGTTTTTATCTCCCTTTGTTTTGGGTTTCTTATATTTTTTAGCAATCTCCCTACGATAAGAACCTCCCTGGTTTGTTTTGCTGTTTTTTTCACTCTTTTCATGAAAAGCAGGACCAGGTACATACTCTAAAGAAGTTCTGTTTTTATTGCGTTCTCCTTCTTCTTTCGGCCTCTCTTCTTCTGTTAATTGCTTAGTGATTTCAACTTGTTCAGGAATTTCAGCTTTCGGGATTTCATAATTCATTAATTCCTCTATTCTAGCCTTTGCTTCTTGTTCCTTTTCGGTTGAAAAAAGAATTGTTTTCCCCTCATGCTCTGCACGACCAGTACGACCAATTCTGTGCATATAATTTTCAGGAAAATGTGGTGTATTAAAGTTAATTACGTGTGTAACTTCTTCTAAATCTAATCCACGAGCAATAACATCGGTAGCTATTAAAATTCGTTTTTCACCTTTATTAAACTGCTCAATAGAACGCATACGGTAGTTTTGCGTTTTATTAGAGTGAATTACACATGTCTCTGAAGGGAATTCTTCTTTCACACATTCAAATAACCTGTCAGCGTTTCTTTTATTCGGCGCAAAAACTAGCACTTTACTAAATTCTTGTTTACTACGCAGTAATTCACTTAATAAATTAACCTTTGTATAAAAGTTTGGTACATCGTAGCTAATTTGTTGAATATTATCTAGTGGTGTTCCACTTACAGCTATAAAAATTTTCTTAGGTGCTGTAAAGAAGTCATCAATCAATGCTTCAACATCTTCTGTCATTGTTGCAGAAAACATGATGTTTTGACGGCGTTCTGGCAATAAATCAAAAATATTTAATAGTTGAAATCTAAATCCTAAATCTAGCATTACATCAACTTCATCAATCACTAACTTCTGAATTGACCTAAGTTTTAACATATTACTAACCGCTAAATCATACAAACGTCCTGGAGTAGCTACAATAATATCTGCACCTTGGGCAACGGCTTCTTTGTGTCTGCTTAAAGGAATACCTCCAAACACACCAACCGTATGTATGCTCATAAATTCTGTAAGCTTTTCAATTTCACTAACAACTTGCACTACTAATTCACGTGTTGGTACAACAACTAAAACTCTAGGGTGCACTTGCTTCGAAAATTTTAAATCGCGAAGTATCGGTAACATATAGGCAAACGTTTTACCTGTACCTGTTTGTGCAATACCTACAACGTCTTTACCCGATCGTATAATCGGAAAAGCTTCTTCTTGAATTGGTGTTGGGTTAACAAAACCTAATTCTTCAATTGAATTTCGTAATGGATTTGATAAATCTAAATCTTGAAAAGTAATCATTTACAGTAATTTGCCGCAAAGGTACGCTTTCTATACTCAAATACCATAAGTATATTACTTTGCCTGAATCTGTAACAGAAAGTCTTACTGTTATACAAGAATTAAGACAGTGATAATAGTTACAAAAGCAAAAAACCGATACATTTCTGTATCGGTTTTTTATATATTATAAAATAATCTATTTATTATTGAAAAGATTACTTCGTCATACTTCCTCGTAATGACATTGAGTTCTTATCCTCCAAAGTCATCAAAACGGATATTCTCGTCTGCAAGACCGAAATCTTCTCCCATTTTCTGAACAGCATTGTTCATTAATGGTGGACCACAGAAATACAATTCTAAGTCTTCTGGTGCTTCATGGTGATTTAAGTAGTTTTCTATTACACAATTGTGAATAAACCCTACAAACCCGTCTCCATCTTCATCACTAATGTCTTTTTTAACTTTCCAATTATCAGCCTCTGTTGGGTCAGATAATGCGATATAAAACTTAAAGTTTGGAAAATCTTTTTCTAATGCTCTAAAGTGTTCTATATAGAATAATTCAGCCTTAGAACGACCACCGTACCAATATGTTACTGTTCTTCCTGTTTTTAATGTTCTGAATAAGTGATATAAATGTGAACGCATTGGCGCCATACCTGCTCCACCACCTACATATAACATTTCTGCTTCAGATTCATTAATAAAGAATTCACCATAAGGTCCAGAAATAGTACACTTATCACCCTTCTTTAAGTTAAAAATATAAGAAGAGGCAACTCCTGGATTTACATCCATCCATCCACCTTTTACTCTATCGAATGGTGGTGTTGCAATACGTACATTTAACATAATTTCTCTCCCTTCGGCAGGATAAGAAGCCATAGAATATGCTCTTTCTACAGTTTCAGAGTTTTTCATTACCAATGGTCTTAAACCAAATTTATCCCATTCAGCTTCAAACTTATCTGGTGTATCATGCTCTTCTGGGTGTGCAGTTATATCCATATCTGAATACTTTACTTCACAGTTTGGAATTTCAATTTGAATATACCCACCTGCTTTATAGCCCATATCTTCTGGAATTTCAACTACAAATTCCTTAATAAATGTTGCTACGTTATAGTTTCTTACAACTACTGCTTCCCATTTCTTAATTCCGAAAATTTCTTCTGGAATAGAAATATCCATGTCTTGTTTTACTTTTACCTGACAAGATAAACGTACTCCTGCTGCTAACTCTTTACGAGTAAAGTGTGGTGTTTCTGTTGGTAAAGCTTCCCCACCACCAGAGTTTACATGACATTCACACTGTACACAAGATCCACCTCCACCACAAGCTGATGGTAAGAAAATCTTTTCATTTCCTAAAGTAGATAACAATGTACCTCCTGAAGCAACTTCAATTGTTTTATCTCCGTTAATTGTAATTTTTACGGGTCCTGATGGTGCTAGTTTTTGTTTTACAAATAATAACAATCCTACTAAAATTAATAAGATTATTAAAAAAGATATAACTGTTACAGCTACTGTACCTCCTGTACTTACTTCTAAAAATACCATTATTCTATAATTTTTTTAGGGTTATCAGCTAATTTTTCAGCTTCTTCTTTTTGTGCTACTTCCTTTACAGCTTCGTTCTCATTTATATTAGAAGTTACTACTGATGTTTTAGGAGCTTCTTCTTTCTTTACTTCATCATCGCCACCTGTTAACATACCTCCAAAGCTCATAAACCCTATTGCCATTAAACCTGTAATGATAAAAGTAATTCCTAATCCTCTTAAAGCTGGTGGTACAGATGAATATCTAATTTTTTCACGAATTGCTGCAATGGCAACAATTGCTAAAAACCATCCAATTCCAGAACCAATACCATAGGTTAATGATAAACCTAAAGTTGGTATTTCACGAGATTGCATAAATAAAGACCCTCCTAAAATTGCACAGTTT
The DNA here is from genome assembly GCF_029125915.1 of Tenacibaculum bernardetii. Taxonomy (NCBI): domain Bacteria; kingdom Pseudomonadati; phylum Bacteroidota; class Flavobacteriia; order Flavobacteriales; family Flavobacteriaceae; genus Tenacibaculum; species Tenacibaculum bernardetii. The sequence goes on along the minus strand of NZ_JAQJCU010000004.1, from coordinate 79,862 downwards.
ACTGCAATTAATGGTAAGAAAATACCTAAAGAGTTATACAATGCTGGTGCAAACTTCTCTACAATTATTTCTACTAATTGTACCATGGTTGCAATCGTTGCAATAAACATGATAAATGATAAGAAACTTAAATCGTAATCTGCATATTCTGCTCCTAACCAAGATAATGCTCCTGGTTGTAGTAAATATTGATCTAATAACCAGTTAACAGGTACTGTTACGGCTAATACAAAAATAACTGCAGCTCCTAAACCTACGGCTGTTGTTACTTTTTTAGATACTGCTAGGTAAGAGCACATTCCTAAGAAGGTTGCAAATACCATGTTATCAATAAATATCGACTTGAAAAATAATTCTATATGTTCCATTTTTCTATATTTTTAATGATTCCTAACAAGGTTAGTCTTCAATTAGTGCTTTGTTTTTACTACGCTGTATCCAAATAATAATACCTACAACAATTAATGCCATTGGTGATAATAACATGAATCCGTTGTTTTCATATCCTAAAGCATACAATCCTGTTAATTCAATTGGATCTCCTAAAACTTTAAACCCTAATAAGGTACCAGAACCTAATAATTCTCTAAAGAAACCTACTGCAATTAAAATAGCTCCGTAACCTAATGAGTTTCCAATTCCATCTAAGAAAGCCCTCCATGGCCCGTTTCCTAAAGCAAAAGCTTCAAAACGTCCCATAATAATACAGTTAGTAATAATTAACCCTACAAAAACGGATAATGTTTTACTCAATTCGTAAGCAAACGCTTTTAATACTTGATCAACAATAATTACTAAAGCAGCAACTACGATTAACTGTACTATAATTCTAATTTTTGATGGAATGATATTTCTCATTAAAGAGATTACTACGTTTCCTATACCTAATACAAATAATACAGAAACTGCCATTACTATAGAAGCTTTAAGCTCTGCTGTAATTGCTAATGCTGAACAGATACCTAATACTTGAATCGTAATTGGGTTGTTATCCAATAACGGATCTGTGATTAATACTGCGTCTTTTTTTGATAAAAGTCCCATATTTATTTCAATGTTTTAAAGTAAGGCACGTATAAACCTAATTCAGATTTAATCATTGCTGCAACACCATCACCTGTAATGGTTGCTCCTGCAATTGCATCTACCTCGTTATCATTTTTATCTTTGTTCTTCGGATCGTTGTTTGATTTAGAAACTGTAATTCCTTTAAAAGAACCATTGTTCATTAAATCTTCTCCAATAAAATCATCCATAAAATAGCGTTGCTTAATATTTGCTCCTAAACCTGGTGTTTCTCCTTTATGATCGAAAAAAGCACCCTGAACTACCATATTCTTATCCATTGCAACATATGCCCAAATAGCATCCCATAATCCTTTACCTCTAATTGGTGCGATATAAAACGCTTTACCGTCTTTTTCACCAACAAATAATGGTAATTTCCTTACTTCTCCTGCTTTTGCTGCTGTTTGCTGCTTTTTCACATCAATTAAATACGCTTCAGCATCTTCAGTAGTTTTATCACCTTCAATAACTAATTGCTTTTTGATGTATTTTGAAAACTCGTCAGCTACTTTGTCTTTAGAAACAAAAACTGCACTGCTTTCATCATTGTCATTTACACCCATAGCATACAAAATGTTTTGTTGCTTTTCGATACGTTTATTTGCATCTATCATTGGGCGAAGCGATGAAGCTGTAAAAGCTAACAACGCACCTACTACTAATACCATACCAATGGCAAAAAGTAGCGTATATCCATTACTGTCTGTATTTTTACTCATAATTAGGCAGTTTTAACTTTAGCACGTTTTAATCTTCTCTTTACATTTCCTTGAACCACATAATGGTCAATAGTTGGAGCAAAAACGTTCATTAATAAAATAGCTAACATTACTCCTTCTGGATAGGCTGGGTTGAATACACGTATCATAATCGAAATAAACCCGATTAAGAAACCGTAAATCCATTTTCCTTTATTGGTTTGTGATGCTGATACAGGATCAGTTGCCATATAAACGGCACCAAATGCAAAACCTCCAATTAATAAATGCTTCCAAAAATCTAAGCTCATTAATCCGTAAAACTTACTTGTTTCACCAATCCATCCTAAATCAACTACTTGATTAAAAATGAATCCCATTACTAAAGCTCCGATTACTGCAGATAACATAATTCTCCAGCTTCCTATCTTCGCAAAGATTAAGAAAAGCCCTCCTAATAAAATTAATAATGTTGATGTTTCTCCTACTGATCCCGGAATAAACCCGAAGAACATATCAGAAACTGAATGTGTTAATGGTTGTGATTGCGCTAAGCTTCCTAAAACTGTCTCACCAGAAATAGCATCAGCAGTTCCTGCCAATTCTCTTGCGCCTTCTACCCATACTTTATCTCCCGACATCCAAGTTGGATATGCGAAGAATAAAAATGCACGTATAGTTAAAGCTGGGTTTAAGATATTCATCCCTGTACCACCAAACACTTCTTTACCGATAACTACACCGAAAATTACGGCTACAGCTAACATCCATAAAGGTAAATCGATTGGTACAATTAACGGTACTAACATACCTGTTACCAAATACCCTTCTTCTACTTCGTGACCTTTGATTACAGCAAAAATAAATTCTACTACTAATCCTACCACATATGATACAATTACTAATGGTAAAATTTTAACTAAACCTATTAAGAAATTATCCATATTCCAGAAATCTCCACTAAAGAAAGACATTCCTTCTGTAAATCCGTTTACAGCAGCGTTATGTTGATAACCTGCATTGAACATCCCGAAGATTAAACATGGTACTAATGCCATAATAACTATGTTCATTGTACGTTTTAAATCATCGGCCGCCTTTATATGAGTTCCTCCGTGAGTCGTCTCATTAGGTAAATATAAAAAGGTGTGGATTGCGTTAAACGCAGGTGCCATCTTAGTACCTTTATATTTTTCTTTTAAATTATGTAAGTTTTGTTTTAAGCCCATATCTTATCCTAGTTCTTCTCTCATTAAATCTAATCCTTCACGAATTATCTTCTGGTGAGGTTGTTTAGATACACAAATAAATTCTGTTAAAGCGAAATCTTCTGGTGCAACTTCGTAAGCTCCTAATCCTTCCATTTCGTCAAGATCTTTGTACATACTCGCTTTTAATAATTGCATCGGATAGATATCTAACGGAAACACTTCTTCATACGACCCTGTAACCACAAATGCTCTGTGCTCACCGTTTGTATTCGTATTTAAGTCGTATTTTTTCTTTGGTGTTAACCAAGAGAACGTAAATGCTCTAGAAGTAGAAACTTTATCAAAAACTGGCTTATTCCATCCAAAAAATTCATAATCATCTCCTTCAGGAATTGCAGTTACTATATTTTCGTAGTATCCTAAATATCCTTCTTCGCCAACCTGCGTTCCACTTAACACATTACCGCTAATTACACGCGCATTATCAGCATCTAAATTTCCTTTTACCAAACCAGCAATACTTGCTCCTGTTATGGCAGTAACGTATTGTGGCTTATTAAATTTAGCTCCTGCTAAAGCAATTGTACGCTTTGCGTTAAATTTACCTGTTAACAATAATTCGCCGATTACCACTAAATCTTGCGGAGTAACTACCCACACAACTTCTCCTTTATTAATAGGATCTATTTGTGCTATTTGAGTACTTACATTACCAATAGGATGCGGGCCAGAAACTTTATGCAATTCAACTCCTTTTAGCTCTTTAAACGGAGATAAATTTGAGTCTTTTGCAACTGAAACATGTACTTTACCTGCTGTTAACTTTGTTAACGCTGTTAAAGCAGCTTGTAACTCAGCTTCTTTACCTTTTAGTGCATAATCATAATCTGCTGCTAAAGGTGCACTTGCGTATGCAGATACAAAAATTGCTTTTGGAGCTTGATTCGGATTTGCAACAACATCGTAAGGACGTTGCTTTACAAATGGCCAACAACCTGAAGCAAATAAGTGATTTTTCACTTCTTCACCAGACATTGCATCAATATCTTTTTTACCAAAATCTTTGTATTGCTGCTGTGCATCAGCAGTGATTTTAAATGCTAAAACTTTTCTTCTGTCTCCACGAACGATCTCTGTAACTTTACCACTTACCGGACTAGGAAATAAAATACGCTCATCACTTTTTGAATAAAAAAGTGCTTCACCTGCTTTTACTTCGGTACCTTCTTTTGCTAAAATTTTTGGAATAACGCCATGAAAATCGCTAGGCTTAATTGCAAATGCGCTACCCAACGAAAGTTCAGTAGTGATTTGCTCTGCGTCGCCAACGAGCTTGATGTCCAAGCCTTTCTTAATACGGATGTCTTTTGACATAGGAACTGATTAAATTGATTTTCTAAAAACACGCAAATTTACAGATTTTCATTTTTTCGGGTAAGTATTTACATTTTTATCTTTTCGATAGCTCTTTATTTATATCTATTCTAAATAAATATTTGTCTTTGGTCTACATTTTGATACCTTTGCATTTATGATAAAACATCTTGTAATCTTCCTATTCAGTGCGTTATACATAACTGTAAATGCTCAAAATATTAAAACAATTCAACTACAACCTAAGCACAATACTAATCAGTATTCTGCAATTGTAAGGTTAGGTGAGGTTTTAAAATTGTCTTTTGATGATTTAGATGCCGATAATAAAGAATACAAGTATAAAATTGAGCATATGACGCATGATTGGAAACCAAGCAACCTAACTTCTAATCAGTATATAAACGGATTTAATGAAAATGAAATCATTAATATTTCTAACTCTTTTAACACCTTACAACCTTACACGCATTACTCGGTTGAAATACCAAATCAGAATACCGTTATTACGAAAAGTGGTAACTATCTACTTTCTGTTTTAAATGATGATTACGAAATAGTATTTTCTAGACGTTGTGTTTTTTATGAAGACATTACTACAGTTGGCGTTGCAGTTTTTAGAAGTAGAGATACCAAACATAACATGCAAAAACAAACAGTTCAATTCTCTGTAAATCATCCAGAATTGGTAATTAACAATCCAAATCAAGAAATTAATATTTCGTTATTTCAAAATCATAATTGGGCAACCGTTATTAACAACATTCAACCTCAATTTATAAAACCTCAACAATTAGTATACAATCACCTCCTTAAAACAGATTTTTGGGGTGGAAATGAATTTTTAAATTTTGATAGCAAACACATTCGTAGTACAAGTTTAAACATTGCAAAAACCGAAAGAAAAGACATTTACCACAGTTATTTATATACTGATGAACAAAGAGCTGATAAAATTTACACTTACAACCCTGATATTAACGGACAGTTTGTTGTTAGGACTTTAGAAGCAAACGACGCTAAAACTGAAGCCGATTACTCAATGCTTCATTTTTCTTTAGATGCTTTTGAGCCTTTTTACGACAAACAAGTATTTGTATACGGAGCTTTTAATAACTATAAATTATCAGACGAGAACAAAATGAAATACAATGCTGTTGACGAAAGATATTACACCGAAATTAAATTTAAACAAGGGTTTTACAATTATAGTTATGTTACTTTAGATAAAAATAACACGATTGATTTAAATGAGGTAGACGGCTCTTTTTATCAGACAGAAAATGAATATACTGTAATCGTTTATTATAAACCTTTTGGCGGAATTTACGACAGAGTTATAGGCGTAGGAAACGGTTATTTAAATCAAAACAGGTAATTTAATTTTAAAATAATTGACTAAAATCCCAAAAAAGTTTATATTTAGACAATGTTTCAACAAATAACTAAAGGCATAAAAATATCTGTCAAGACCACATTTAATGGTCTAATTTATCGTGGCTATCAACAATATTATTCTTTTAGCTATTATGTTTTTATTGAAAACAACTCAAAAGACACCGTAAAACTTTTAGAACGTTTTTGGGTAATTTTCGATTCTCTTAACGACACCGAATACATAGAGGGTGAAGGCGTTATTGGAGAAACTCCTGTTCTTAAACCTAACGAAACCTATAATTACCGATCTAACTGTTTTTTACTCTCTACAGCAGGCGCTATGAAAGGAAATTACAAAATGATTAATCCAGATACCTTAGAAGAGTTTCTGGTAATCATACCAACATTTCAATTAACTACCACTCCTACTTTAAACTAATGGCTAAGAAAACCAAGGTTGCAATTATAAGAGAACCTAATTGCTTAAATTGCGGATATCCGTTTTCTCAAAACGAAAAATTCTGCCCAGAATGTGGTCAAAAAAATAAAGGTAAAAAAATTACATTAACTAGTTTTATTCGCGAAGTATTTGCGGGTTTCTTTTCTTGGGATGCAAGGTTTTGGAGAACATTAGTTCCACTTTTAATAAAACCCGGAAAAGTATCTAAAGATTATATCAACGGAAAAAGAGATCGCTATTCTAATCCTTTTCGATTTTACTTAACCGTTTCTATTTTGTTCTTTTTAATTATAGGAGTTACCGAAAGCTACGATAAGTTTAACGAATTACAGAGTGGTATTATCTCTAAAAACACCACATCGCAAATAAAAATTAACGAAAACGGCATAAAAGCACTAGAGGTAGATTTAGATTCGATTCAAAAAGAAATCTTTAAAGAAATAAACAAACAAGACTCTACAAAAGCTAACTTAATTAAACAAAGTATTGACTCTTTAAAAATTGACGGAAACTCTAAACAACCAATAGTAAACATTGGATTTGGAAATTCTAATCAACTATCAAAAATTATTAAATTCCAAAAAAAACACCCAAATATTCATGTTAACAATGCATTAGATAGCTTAGAAATGGACAAAACTTTTACGAATAGATTCCTCTATTCACGTACCGAAGTTTTAAATTCATTTTTATCTAAAAGAGGAGAAACCGATAAGTTTTACCGCCAGATACTATCTTACGCGTCGATAGCCTTATTTATCTTATTACCGCTTTTTACATTATTCTTAAAAATAATTTACATCCGAAGAAAATACACCTATGTAGAGCATTTAGTTTTTGTTTTTCACACCCAAACAGTCTTCTTTTTACTCTCTTCTGTGTTTTATTTAATCGGTTATTTTAAAGAAGCTGAATTTTTATTAGGTATTTTCTTATTGCTTTTTATTATTTATTTATTCATGGCTATGAAAAGGTTTTATGGGCAAGAATATTTTAAAACTTTTGTAAAATACCTTATGGCAAACTTTGTATTTACTATGCTTGCTTTAATAGGTTCTTTTATAATTTCATTTATTGCTTTTGCATTGTATTAGTTCTGTTTTCATTTATAACATCAATATAATCAACTGCAACCTTTTCTGCCGTTTTTTGCACTGAAGTAACACTTACAGTTTCTACCTGTGGGCGTTTCATTTTTAATGAAATTTCCTTATTTCCTTTTGTTTCATCTTTATGAAAAGCAATTATCTTTTCTTGTTTAAAAACAGGGTTTTCCCTTTGCCAATCTGCAAACCAATCGCGTCGTAATAGCTTCACTTCTTCGGTATATAATGTTGATGATGACCATATTTTTGGTGCACTATCTAATTCTTGAAAATGCTTTTTTACGCCATCCCAAACCAACTCATAAGCATTTAAGTTCTTTTCCCAATCAACTAAAACAATCGTAAAAGGCTCAATTCCTTCAAAATTAAAATGATTTATAATTTCCACAGGGTTATCAACCTTTAATAGTTGTTTTACAATTACACCTCTACTTAACCTATAACTATCTGCTCGTTTATGTTTTTCGAAACCACCATTTAGCAAACAAATTAATCGATTTTTATCAGATAAGCCAATCCACGTTCCGCCAGCAAGTTCATCTTTTGGATATATTAATTTTACTCCATCTTCATCATATTCTTTCGGTGCAATAGTTTTTCTTTTTGGGTCTTCATCTCTATTTGATGTTAATATAAAATCCTGACCTCCTAAAGGCAAATAAGTTACCGTACACATATTGTATTATTTTTTGATAAATGAGATATAAAAACAGCTTAGTATTTCTTAAAATAAATGCTAACTTTGTTCTATATAAAAATTATAGCTTTTTTGATTAAAGCAACAACATAATCATTGCAAATTAATGCCATTAGATTTTGTTTATTCGTTTTTAATTAAAAATATTTTTTAAACATACAAACAACATACTAAAATGACAAGAGGATTTTTTAATGTTCCAAAAGCAGTAAACGAACCTGTAAAAGGGTATGCTCCTGGATCTCCAGAAAGAGAAGAGTTATTAGCAACATACAAATCGATGTTTAACAGTAACGTTGATGTGCCTATGTACATTAACGGTGAAGAAGTTAGAACCGGTAATACAAAAAACATCACACCACCACATGATCATAAACATGTAGTTGGTCAATATCATACCGCAGATAAATCGCACGTAGATACTGCAATTTCAACTGCATTAGCAGCAAGAGAAGCATGGTCTAACGTTAGTTGGATGGAAAGAGCTTCTATTTTCTTAAAGGCTGCTGAATTATTAGCTGGTCCTTACAGAGCAAGAATGAATGCTGCAACAATGATTGCACAATCTAAAAACGTGTTTCAAGCAGAAATTGATGCTGCTTGTGAAATGATAGATTTCTTCCGTTTTAACGTAGAGTATATGACTGATATTTTTAAAGATCAGCCAACATCTTCACCAGGAGTTTGGAACAGAGTTGAATACAGACCTTTAGAAGGTTTTATCTATGCAATTTCTCCATTTAATTTTACATCTATTGCTGCAAACTTACCAGCATCAGCTGCCTTAATGGGTAACGTTGTTGTTTGGAAACCATCTGATCACCAAGCATATTCTGCACAAGTAATTGTAGATTTATTTAAAGAAGCTGGTTTACCTGATGGTGTAATTAACGTTGTATACGGAGATCCAGTTATGATTTCTGATACTGTTTTAGCGTCTCCAGATTTTTCTGGATTACACTTTACAGGATCTACACATGTTTTTAAAGAATTATGGAAACAAATTGGTAACAATATTCATACCTATAAAACATACCCAAGAATTGTTGGAGAAACTGGTGGAAAAGATTTTATTTGGGTTCACAACTCTTCTAACCCATTACAAGTTGCAACGGCAATGACAAGAGGTGCTTTCGAATACCAAGGTCAAAAATGTTCTGCTGCTTCACGTTCTTACATTCCTGCATCACTTTGGCCAGAAGTCAAAAAACATTTAACGGCGCAAGTAGGGGAATTAAAAATGGGTTCTCCAGAAGACACCTCTAACTTTGTAAACGCAGTTATTCACGAAGGTTCTTTCGATAAAATTGCCAGTTATATAGATGCAGCTAAAGCTGATAAGGATGCAGAAATTATTATTGGTGGAAACCACGATAAATCTGTAGGTTACTTTATAGAGCCAACTGTAATTGTTACTACATCGCCTAAATATGCAACTATGCATACAGAGTTATTTGGCCCTGTAATGACAGTTTATGTTTACGAAGATGCTGATTGGGAAGCTTCATTAAAATTAGTTGATGAAACTTCTGAATACGGATTAACGGGTGCTATCTTTTCTACAGATAGATATATTGTTGAAAAAGCATCTAAAGCTTTAGAAAACGCTGCAGGAAACTTTTATATTAACGACAAGCCTTCTGGTGCAGTTGTTGGTCAGCAACCATTTGGTGGCGCAAGAGCTTCAGGTACAAATGACAAAGCAGGTTCTGCGCAAAACTTATTACGTTGGACATCTGTTCGCTTAATAAAAGAAACATTAGTATCGCCTACAGATTATAAATACCCTTTCTTAGGATAAGAAAATAAATATATAGTTTTTTAAAACCTCATCAGCTTCTGGTGAGGTTTTTCTTTGGCATAAATTCTAGCATTTATTTAACAATATTGATTTTCAATATTATGTATCTTTATCAACATCAAAAAACAACTCTTATAAACAACCAAACAATGATAAAAAAAGTGCTACTATTTACAGCTGTAATATTCTTTATTGCCTGTAATACCGAACAAAAAGAAAAGAAAACCGCTTTAAATGTTCCTTTTGAAAAATTTGAATTAGATAACGGATTGCAAGTCGTTTTACATACCGATAAATCAGATTCCGTGGTTGCTGTAGAATTGATGGTTCACGTTGGTTCAGCAAGAGAAATCGAAGGAAGAACTGGTTTTGCTCATTTATTTGAACATTTATTGTTTTTAGAATCTGAAAACCTTGGTAAAGGCGGTTTAGATAAAATGAGCGCACGTATTGGTGGTTCTGGTGCCAACGGATCTACATCAAGAGACCGAACAAACTATTTACAAACCGTACCAAATGATGCTTTAGAAAAAATGATTTGGGCAGAAGCGGATAAACTAGGTTGGTTTATAAACACCGTAACTGAACCTGTTTTGGCAAAAGAAAAACAAGTTGTTAAAAACGAAAAAAGGCAAAGTGTTGATAACCGTCCGTATGGATTCAATCAACAAATTATCGATCGTAATTTATACCCTAAAGATCATCCATACAATTGGCAAGTAATAGGTTCGTTAGAACATTTACAAAATGCTACTTTAAGCGATGTAAAAGCATTCTTTAAAAAATGGTATGTTCCTAACAATGCAACTTTAGTTTTATCAGGAGATTTTGATTCTGCGAAAGCAAAAGAATGGGTTCGTAAATATTTTAACGAGATTCCTAGAGGTGAAGAAATTACGCCTTTGGTTAAAAAATCAGGAAAAGTTAATGAATCGAAATCTTTGTATTTTGAAGATAACTTTGCACGATTACCAATGTTAACATTGGCATGGCCAACGGTTGAACTGTATCATAAAGATTCATATGCTTTAGATATCTTAACAGAATATTTATCACAAGGAAAAAAAGCACCTTTAAACAAGGTTTTAGTAGATGATTTAAAACTTACCGCAAACACAAGTATGTGGAACTGGTCATCGGAATTAGCAGGACAATCGCAATTAAGTATCCGCGGATTTAATAACGTTGATTTAAATAAAATTAATGACGGAATAAAAACAGCGTTTAAAAACTTTGAAGAAACAGGTATTTCTGATAAAGACTTAAACAGAATTAAAGCTGGTTTAGAAACTAGTTTTTACAATAGCTTATCTAGCGTATTAGGAAAAGGAACAAACTTAGCTTCTTACAACACTTATGCCGGTGACCCTGGATTTATCAATAAAGAAATTGATTTAACCTTAAACGTTACCAAAGAAGATGTAATGCGTGTTTACAACACCTATATTAAAGACAAAAACTTCATTGCAACTAGTTTTGTACCTAAAGGAATGGCAAAACTTGCGTTAAAAGGTGCTAAAGAAGCAATTATAAAAGAAGAAAAAATTGTTATTGGAGCCGAAGAAAAATTCGATGCTAAAGTTGCCGCTCAATACGAAAAAACACCTTCTAAGATTAGCAGAGCAACCGAACCTGCGTATGGTAAATCATCTGCTTTAAGCGTACCAAATGTATGGAATGATGAATTAGCAAACGGAATTAAAGTATTTGGTATTAAAAACAGTGAAGTTCCTTTAGTTCGTTTTAACTTAGTAATTGACGGTGGTCAGTTATTAGAAAAAATGGATAAATTAGGTGTTGCTAACTTAACTGCTCGTTTAATGAACCGCGGCACAAAAAACAAAACAGTAGCAGAGCTGCAAGAAGCTATTCAAGAATTAGGTGCATCTATTGGCGTATATTCATCTAAAGAAAATATTACTATTAGCGGAACTACTTTGGCTAAAAACTATACAGAAACCATAAACTTGGTTGAAGAAATGTTATTAGAACCACGTTGGGATGCTACAGAATTTGAATTGATTAAAAAATCGGTTGTAGGTAATTTACGTCAGCAAGAAGCAAACCCAACTACGGTAACACGAAATGTGTATAATGAATTGATTTACGGAAAAGAGAATATTCGTTCTAAAAACACCTTAGGAACTATTGCTTCGGTAGAGAAAATTAGTTTAGACGATTTAAAAGCATATTATACTAATTATATCTCTCCATCTGTAGCAAAAATGCATATTGTTGGTGATGTAAATCAAGAAAAAGCTTTGGCTTCTTTAACAAACTTAACCACTAAATGGACTGCAAAAGAAGTAACGATTCCGGTTTTTAAAACTCCACAAGCTCCTAATAAGCCAACTGTTTATTTTTACGACGTACCAAAAGCAAAACAATCGGTAATTAGTTTTGGCGCACCAGCTTTAGCAGTAACTGATGAAGATTATTATCCGGCAACGGTTATGAATTACATTCTTGGTGGTGGTGGTTTTGCTTCTCAATTAACACAAGAGTTAAGAGAAGGAAAAGGGTATACGTACGGTATTTATTCTCAATTTTCAGGCACAAAAGCTAAAGGTCCTTTTACTATTTCTAGCAGAGTAAGAAGTAATGTTACCCTAGAGTCTGCTCAATCAGTAAAAGACATCATTACAAATTACCCAACCAATTATTCTGAAAAAGATTTAGCAACAACCAAAGGTTTTTTAATTAAAAGTAACGCTCGTCGTTTTGAAACCATGGGTGCTAAATTAAACATGTTAGAAAACATTAGCGCTTACAATTTAAATGCCGACTATGTTAAAGATAGAGAGAAAATTGTAAATGAAATGACTATTGAAAAAGTACAAGAATTGGCAAAGAAATATGTGAACCCTAATAAAATGATTTGGTTATTTGTAGGAGATGCAGAAACTCAATTAGAGCGTTTAAATGAATTAGGTTTTGGTAAACCTGTTTTATTAAACAACACCAAAGAAGAAATTAAACTATAAAACAAGTTTTACTTATTTTTAAAAAACAACCTCAGCTGAGGTTGTTTTTTTATGACTTTAAAAGCAATTCCTATTAATTTTGTTTTTATTATTGCCTACCTAAAGTGAACTCAACAACATGAATCATCAAAAAATAATACAAGAAGTATTTTCTAAAGTTAATACATTAGAAAGCAAAGGAAACCCTGCTTCTTATATACCAGAATTAGCCAATTTAAATCCTGATAAATTTGGTGTTCATATTTCTACCACTTCTTCCATAAAATATGGCTTAGGAGATTATAAAGAAAAGTTTTCTATTCAAAGTATTGCTAAAGTGTTATCACTTTGTTTAGCTTTTAAAACATTTGATGGTAATATATGGGAGCGCGTTGATGTTGAACCTTCCGGTACGGCATTTAATTCGCTTGTACAATTAGAAAGTGATAACGGAATACCAAGAAATCCTTTTATAAATGCTGGTGCCATGGTTATTTGCGATATTCTTATTAGCAATCTTAAAAACCCTAAAGAAGATTTACTTGCCTTTATTAAAAGTCTTTCTGCTAACAACGACATTAACTATTCCGCCAAAATAGCTGCTTCAGAAAAATCTGTAGGATATAGAAACGTCGCGCTATGTAATTTCATTAAATCATTCGGCAACATTAAAAACGACCCCAATGAGGTCCTCGACTTTTATTTCGATTTATGTTCTTTAGAATTAAGCTGCGAGCATCTTTCTGACTTGTTTTTGTTTTTAGCTAACAACGGTAAAACGCCTCATAATAATAAACAAATATTAACAAAAGCACAATCTCAAAGAGTTAATGCACTAATGCAAACTTGTGGTTTTTACGACGAATCTGGCGAATTTGCTTTTAAAGTAGGCTTGGCAGGTAAAAGTGGTGTTGGCGGCGGTATTATTGCCATATTACCAAACGAATATAGTATTGTGGTTTGGAGCCCGAAATTAAATGAAAAAGGAAATTCTTATAAAGGGATGAAGTTTTTAGAGAATTTTACAACATTGACGGAGCAGTCTCTTTTTTAGATTAAATACAAGACACTTAAATTATTATAGTTTTATAAATTTACTTTCAAACTTTATAATGTCAGAAAATAAATTTATTTTTGGACATTATTAGTCTAAAATTAAATTGTCCAATGAAATCATTAGGGAATATTTTAAAAAATGCAAGAGAAGAAAAGGAAATGATTTTGAGAAAAGTATCTGCAGAAGTTGATATTGATCAATCCTTAATAAGTAAATTTGAAAAAGACGAAAGAAAACCCACCAAAGAACAACTTATTAGACTAGCAGATTTCTACAACATACCAGAACAGGAACTCATCATCAATTGGTATTCTGAAAAAATAGCTGCTGATTTAAAATATACACAAGAAACATCTCAGATATTAAGAGTTGCAGAAGAAAAAATTAATTATTATAGATCTCAAGAAAATGGCAAATAAAAAAATAAAAGTAGCAGAATTGTTTGCGGGTGTTGGAGGTTTTCGACTTGGTCTTGAAAAAAACAATAATTATGATATTGTTTGGAGTAATCAATGGGAACCATCTACAAAAGTACAACATGCTTCAATGGTTTATGAAAAACAATTTGGCAAAGACAATCACTCAAATGAAGATTTAAATGAAGTGGTGACAAGAAATGTTGAAGAAATTCCAAATCATGATTTATTGGTGGGAGGTTTTCCTTGCCAAGATTATTCAGTAGCTACAACCCTACATAATTCAAAAGGATTAAAAGGTAAAAAAGGAGTTCTATGGTGGGCAATTCATAAAATTTTAGAAGCCAAAGAGAACAAACCAAAATATTTGTTTCTAGAAAATGTAGATAGATTATTAAAATCACCTGCATCGCAAAGAGGTCGTGATTTTGCAGTAATGCTGAAAAGCTTAAATGATTTAGGGTATGCTGTAGAGTGGCGAGTTATAAATGCTGGTGAATATGGAATGCCTCAAAGAAGAAGAAGAATTTTTATAGTTGGTTATCACAAATCAACTGAAGTATATAAAAGAATTTCTAAATCTAAAAAAACAGATTGGATTCAAGAAAAGGGTACAATTGCTAATGCATTTCCATTAGAAGAAATAAATAAATCTCTCGAATTTGAAATCAAAGGTAGTTTAGAAGAAATAACAACTGATTTTAATAAAGACGGTAAACTTTCTCCTTTTCACAATACAGGATTATTATTTAATGGAAAAATATTTACAGCTAAAACAAACCCTAAATACAATGGGGAAAAAGTTGTTTTAGGAGATATTCTTCAAAATGGAGAAGTGACTGATGAATTTTTCATCAAAGATAATAAGTTAAAAACGCCAAAATCTATTTTAGAAAAAGATGGAAGTGAGAAAATAATTACAACCGAAAAAGAAATGTGGGAGTATTTAAAAGGGTCTAAATCAATCCTAAGAATTTCTAAAGATGGTTTTAAATATAATTATTCGGAAGGCGGAATGATCTACCCAGACGCTTTGGACAATGCTTCAAGAACTATAATTACAGGTGAAGGTGGTAAATCTCCTTCAAGGTTTAAACACGTAATTGTTTCCGACAGAGGCTTAAGGCGATTAACACCTGTAGAATTAGAAAGATTAAATATGTTTCCTGATGACCATACAAAATTAGAAGGAATTACAGATACTAAACGAGCTTTTTTTATGGGCAATGCACTTGTAGTTGGAGTTATTGAAAAAATTGGGGAAGCACTTTATAAACAAATAAATAATGGATAAAAGAAGTAATAGAGCACAACCAATAAGATTAACTGCTGAGTTTTTCCCGCTAGACATACATAAATCAATGTTTATAAATGACCTAACCATTACTATCCCTTCCTACTATGTTAAGAACTGGGGAGCTGAATTAATAAATAATCATAATGAAGAAAATTTTAAATGGGATGTCGAAATTATTTATGAAAGTCCAAAAGAACTTGGCAAAATAAAATCTAAATTTAAAGCAAAAATATGGTTGTCTTTTGCAAAAAAACGCTCAAAAGAAAGTAGTTATCGTATTAAGTGGGATAATCAATTTGCAGTTATGTTAGCAAAAGATTACCCCAAGAGTTTCGTAAGAGCTTTAGAGTATCACATAGGAGATGAACACTATAAAAATTTGAAATACACTGAATTTGACATTGGCGGTTTTAAAGAGCAACTACAGGTCAAAATAAAATGGATTAATGAAAAACCTGTAGTGTTTATAAAAGAGTTCTTTAGAGTTAAAGATGAATCACAAGGTTTTCCTAAGGTTTTTAAAGAGCTTAGTTCTTACTTAATTGCTGACTACCTTTTAAGTGATGAAGGTGAAATTTTGAGAAGAATTCAAGTTGGTGATTGGCAACCAAGAATTAATTTACCTAAAGAGGTAAATGAAAATAATATTTATTTACTCCTTAATAGAGACAGTCAGGAGTTCTATATTGGAGAAACTAAAAAATCACTATCACAAAGATACCCCTTAAACCAAAAGCATCATTCATTTGAAGGTTGGAGTGAATACTCAATTATTCAACTACCTCCAGAAACTTCAGACCATACAAGGTTATTAATTGAACGAATTTTGATAGCAACTGGAACAAAATTATTTACAAACACCTTAAGAAATGAAGCTCCTATACTAGGTCAGGAAGGCGGCCTAACATTAATGAATAGAAAAAAATAATAGAGTAGTAATAAAAACAAACAACTCAAAAATGCCTCAAAAAAACGACTTAAAAGAAATAGCTAAACTCTTTTTTAAATTAGGGAGCATCGCTTTTGGTGGTCCGGCAGCTCATATTGCTATGATGGAAGATGAAGTGGTGAAAAAGAGAAAATGGATGACCCAAGAGCATTTTTTAGATCTTATTGGAGCTACCAATTTAATTCCTGGGCCAAACTCTACAGAAATGACCATGCATTGCGGTCATGAAAGAGCAGGTTGGAAAGGGTTAGTCGTTGCAGGCTTCTGTTTTATTTTTCCTGCGGTGATTATCACTTCAGTATTTGCTTGGCTCTATCAAGAATACGGACAGTTACCAAAGGTTGAACCTTTTATTTACGGTATAAAACCGGCAGTAATTGCTATTATAATTATGGCAGGCTACAGGCTTGGTAAAAAAGCAATTAAAAATACCGAATTGGCCGTTTTAGGAGCCATCGCATTAGTAGCTTGTTTATTAGGCACTAATGAAATTCTAACACTTTTTGGGTGCGGTATACTTGGTTTAGGTTTGTATTTCTTCAAAAGAAACAAAAACAATTTACATAGTTTTGTTCCGCTTTTACTATTTCAAGCAAGCGAATTTGCAAACTTAAACAACATAAAAATTCTTTTAACTTTCTTAAAAATCGGAGCGATTTTATACGGTAGTGGTTATGTACTATTTGCTTTTTTAGACTCCGAATTAGTGGCAAATGGTTGGTTAACGCGCCAAGCTTTAATTGACGCTGTTGCTGTGGGGCAAATTACTCCCGGACCTGTTTTATCTACCGCTACTTTTATCGGATGGCAACTAAACGGAATAACGGGCGCAATTGTAGCAACTTTAGGTATATTTTTACCTTCTTTCGTTTTTGTTTTAGTGTTGAATCCGCTAATGCCAAAAATGAGAAAATCTACTATTATTCGCGCTATTTTAGATGCTGTAAATGTTGCTGCTGTAGCTTTAATTATAGCTGTTTGTATAAACATGGCAAAAGATACTTTAGTAGATTGGCAAACAATTGTTATTGCTATTGTAAGTTTAATTGTTGTTTTTGGTTTAAAAAAACTAAACAGTGCTTTTATCGTTTTAGGAGGATCTATACTGGGTTATGCATTGACTTATATTTAGATTTTTGCTCACACAATAATCGAACCTATATTGTTTGATTTAGAGTATCTTTGCAAAAAAAATAATCAATGCAATTTTCAGACTTACATCTTAATCCATCTATTTTAAAAGCATTAAGCGAAGAAAAATATCACACAGCTACGTTAGTGCAGCAAAAAGTGATTCCGTTAGCACTAGATAAAAAAGATGTAATTGTTGGTTCGCAAACAGGATCGGGTAAAACAGCAGCTTTTGCATTGCCTATTATCCATAATTTATTCGAAGAATTAACTTTAGTTCCTGAAAGAGGACCTAAAAAAATAAAAGCCTTAGTTGTAAGTCCTACCAGAGAATTGGCGATACAAATTGAAGAAAGCTTTAACACTTACGCGAAACATACAAATATACTTACCGGTGTTGTATACGGAGGAATATCAACAAAAGCGCAAAAAGAAATTTTAGCAAAAGGAGTAGATGTTTTAGTAGCAACACCAGGACGTTTAATCGATTTACATGAACAAGGAAGTGTAGATTTAACGACCTTAAAAACTTTTGTTTTAGATGAAGCTGATTTAATGTTAGACATGGGTTTTATTCAAGATGTAAAAAAGATTGAAGCCTTATGTCCGCGTAAAAAACAAACGCTTTTATGCTCGGCAACCATGCCCGAAAAAGTGAGTGATTTGGCTAAACAAATGTTATATAAGCCAGAAACAGTTAACGTGATTCCTACTGATAACACGGTTAACAAAATTGGGCAGTTATTATATTACACGCCTAAAAAACATAAGGTAGATTTATGTTTGCATTTATTACGCAACACGATTCAAGGTCGTATTCTTATTTTTAGACGTACTAAATTTGGTGTTGATAAATTAGAGCAAACACTTATAAAAAACGGATACAAAGTAACGAGTGTTCACGGAGATAAAACACAAATTTTACGTAACCAAGCTATTGAAGATTTTAAAAACAATAAAGCTAATATTTTAATTGCTACAGATGTTGCTGCTCGTGGTATTGATATTCATAAAATTGATGCTGTTATTAATGTAGATATACCAAATGTACCTGAAACCTACGTTCACCGAATTGGTAGAACTGGTAGAGCAGGAAAATCGGGTATCGCATTTTCTTTTTGTAGTGCCGATGAAACTAGCTACATAAAAGGAATTCAGGAATTTTTAAAGAGACCGATAAAAATCATTGAAGATCACCCGTTTCTTTTAGTAAAACCAAAACACATAAAACAACCGAATACCATCAGTAAAAATAAAAAAGGACGAAAGTCTGACGCTTCTAAAAAGAAGAAAAAACGCTGGTATTAATATCTTAAGAGATAAAAAAAACCTTACGCTAAACAGCTATAGTTTTATATTACGATGTCTGTTCGAGCGAAGTCGAGAACTTTTCTTAGTACCGATATATTCTAAACCCTGCTCTAATTGACAAGATTAACTAAATATTTAGCAGTAATTATTTGCTAACAAATGCTGTTTATAAAGTAACAAAATGCTTCGATAACAAAATATTATCGGAGCATTTTGTTTTAAATCAATTATTAATCGTAATATTGCAATATAATAATTAAACGATGGGAGTTACCAAATCAGAAAAATTTACACCACAGCAAAACGATCTTGCTAAAATAGCTAAAGTACTAGGTCATCCTGCTCGTATTGCTATTTTGCAACACTTATTTAAAATAAACTCGTGTGTTTGTGGCGATTTAGTAAATGAAATCGGCTTGGCGCAACCTACCATTTCTCAGCATTTAAAAGAGTTGAAAAATTTAAAATTGATAAAAGGTAACATCGAAGGAACCAGTGTTTGTTATTGTATTGATCAAGAAAATTGGACAACCATAAAATCTTTATTAAACAACTTTTTAAACCTCGACAGCGAATCGAATAATTGCTGTTGAAAAAATTTACATTAATCCATCGCAATATTACAATTAAAATAAAAAGACATGAAATTATCAGAAATTAAAAAACATTTAGCATCCTTAAAAACAATTGCTTTTCAATTACCAAATGGAGATTTAGTACCAAACCATTTTCACGTAACAGAAGTTGGTCGTGTAACTAAAAACTTTATCGATTGTGGCGGAACTTTAAGAAACGAAGAAGTAGCAAACTTTCAGTTATGGGAAGCAGATGATTATGATCACAGATTGCATCCAGAAAAATTAACACATATTATTGAGCTGTCTGAAAAAGTATTAAATATTGCCGATTTAGATGTTGAAGTAGAATATCAAGGAGCTACCATTGGTAAATACGGATTAGATTTTGACGGAACAAACTTCGTATTAACAGCAACTAAAACGGATTGCTTGGCAAAAGATAATTGTGGTATTCCGCAAGAAAAACCTAAAATGAAGCTAGCGCAGATACAAACACAAAATGCTTGCTCACCAGAATCAGGTTGTTGTTAATTTTATAAATTGATAAAAATGTATCCAGCTATAAATAAAACAATATTGGATTTACCTTTTGTTTCCGAAGAAAGAAAACAAATATTAAATCCTTTACTACAATACATTCAAGAAAAAGCGACTAAAAAAGAACCTATAAATCTTAATTTTATATGTACTCATAACTCAAGGCGAAGTCATTTAGCACAAGTTTGGGCGCAAACTATGGCGCATTATTATGCGGTTTCTTTTGTAAATAGTTATTCGGGCGGTACCGAAGCTACAAGTATGAATAGTACAATTGTTGCGACATTAAGAGATAACGGATTTAAAATTGAATCATTATCAGCAAACACAAACCCAGTTTATGCTATTAAACACAGTGATAACTTGCCTGCTATAATCGGTTTTTCTAAAAAGTATGATGATGACTTTAATCCGGTCTCGGCTTTTTGTGCAATCATGACGTGTTCACAAGCAGATGATGGTTGTCCGTTTATTTCTGGAGCAGAAAAAAGGGTCCCAATTACTTTTGAGGACCCTAAAATATATGATAACACTCCGCAAGAAAAAGAAAAATATTTAGAGCGTAGTTTACAAATTGCAGCAGAAATGCATTATGTGTTTTCTACTATAAAATAATTATGCTTTAAATTTCATTCCTAAATGGACAACTTTTTTAGTTTCAAAGAATTCTTCTTCAAAGAAATCTGGTAAATCATAAATAGTTGCAGATGTATATTTCTCTAACTCTTCAGTTAAATCACCACCTTTTAAATACAGAATACCGTTTTTTAAATCGTGGTTTTGTTTTTTAGCAATTTTTCCTTTTGTCCATCCCACAAAAGTTTCCATTTGCGCTACTGCTCTACTTACAATAAAATCATACGTGTCTTTTACTTCTTCAACACGGCCATTCGTAGTTTTAACATTTTGCAAACCTAAACCTTCAGCTACTTCATTTACTACTTTTATTTTCTTACCAATAGAGTCTACTAAATGAAACTGCGTTTCAGGAAATAAAATTGCCAACGGAATACCAGGAAAACCTCCACCTGTACCAACATCCATCACTTTAGAACCTGGCTTAAACTGCATAACCTTTGCTATTCCTAATGAATGTAATACATGTCGCAAGTACAATTCATCAATATCTTTACGCGAAACCACGTTAATTTTTAAGTTCCAATCTTCGTACAATTCTTGTAGTTTAGAGAACTGTTCTAACTGTGTTTCAGTTAAATCGGTAAAGTATTTTTTTATAAGTTCCATTGATTATTTTTTTCGTTGCAAAAGTAAAAAACTAATTCGTAATAGTCATTTATCTATCAAAAGATATGTTTATTGTTAAAAATTTGCCACTAAGCAATAACCATAGGCTAAAAACGTTTATTTTTGCGATCCCTAATATACAATAAATGAAAACAATAAATTTTTCAAGAATAGATAACGCTAAGTTCTTTAGGACTCTAAACAAGCGTGTTAACTCATATTTTAAAGAAAACAACATTAAGCGTACAGGTAATTGGAAGTTATATTCTAAGGCAATTATCATGTTTGCTACCTTTTTAATCCCTTTTATTTTAATTTTAACCGTAACAATGCCACAATGGGTAATGCTATTACTTATAACAATTACCGGTATTGGTATGGCTGGTGTTGGTATGAATGTAATGCACGATGCTAATCACGAATCATTTTCGAGCAAAAAATGGTTGAATAAATTAATGGGAAGTAGTATTTACATTTTAGCAGGAAACGTATATAATTGGAAAGTACAACACAATGTATTACACCATACGTTTACCAACGTTAAAGGACATGATGAAGATATTGATGCAGGTAGAATTATTCGTTTCTCTAAGCACTCTAAATGGTTACCAATACACAAGTTTCAAAAATTTTATTCTATATTTTTATATGGATTATTAACAATTAACTGGGCTATAACTACCGATTTTAAGCAAATGAGTAGTTATTTAAAACGTAAATTATCGTACGGTAAATTTCCGAACCCTAAAGTAGAATGGACAAAGTTAGTAATCTCTAAAGTGGTATATTATTCTTTGTGGATTGTATTACCTTTAGTGGTAGTAAATATAGCTTGGTGGAAAGTTTTACTAGGTTTTTTTATTATGCATTATACAGCGGGTATGATTTTAAGTGTTGTTTTTCAATTAGCACACGTAGTACCAAATACAAAAATGCCTTTACCTGATAAAGAAGGAAACTTAGAACATACTTGGGCAGTTCACCAACTATATACAACCTCTAACTTTGCTCCTAAAAACTGGTTAGTTAACTTTTATACCGGTGGATTGAATCACCAAGTAGAACATCATATTTTTCCACATATTTCGCATGTTCACTATAATAAATTAGCTAAAATTGTAAAAGAAACAGCACAAGAGTTTAACTTGCCATATAACGAATATAAAACAATGACAAGAGCCCTTGCCGAGCACTTTAAGCAATTAAGCTCTTTAGGTAAAGAACCTCAACTAGCATAAACAACACACAACATAACAACACACAATGTCAAACGCATTATCAAACAGAATTAACAGCTTACCGATATCACAAACTTTAGCAATGGCTGCTAAAGCAAGAGAATTAAAAGCAGCTGGTAGAGATATTATTAGTTTAAGTTTAGGAGAACCTGATTTTAACACTCCTGATTTCATTAAAGATGCTGCTATTGAAGCAATTAATCAAGATTATAATTCATACACTCCAGTTGATGGATATGTAGAGTTAAAGGAAGCTATTTGCGTAAAGTTTAAACGTGATAATGATTTAACATATAATCCTAACCAGATTGTAGTATCAACAGGAGCAAAACAATCTATTGCAAATATTGCTCAGGTATTATTAAATCCGGGTGATGAGGTTTTATTACCTGCTCCTTATTGGGTAAGTTATTCTGCAATTGCTACTTTATGTGAAGCTAAATTTGTTGAAATCCCTTCTTCTATCGATAGTGATTTTAAAATTACTCCAGCGCAATTAGAAGCAGCGATTACGCCTAAAACAAAAATGATTTTCTTTAACTCGCCAAACAACCCAAGTGGAACTATTTACAGTGAGGCAGAATACAGAGCGTTAGCAAAAGTATTAGAAAATCATCCGCAGATATATATATTATCTGACGAAATTTACGAACATATTAATTACGGAACAAAACCATTTAGTTTTGCGGCTATCGAAAACATGTTCGATCGTACTATTACCGTAAACGGATTGGCAAAAGCTTTTGCTATGACAGGGTGGAGAATTGGTTTTATTGGAGCTCCTGAGTGGATTGCTAAGGCATGCACTAAGATGCAAGGTCAAATTACATCAGGAACAAACTGTATCGCGCAACGTGCTGCAATTACAGCTGTTTTAGCGGAGCCTGTTAAAGTACAATATATGGTTGATGAATTTAAAACTCGTAGAGATATGATTTTAGGTTTATTAGGAGAAATAGACGGATTTAAACTAAACGTACCTGAAGGCGCTTTTTATGTTTTTCCAGATATTTCTGCTTTCTTCGGAAAAACGATTAAAGGAACTGAAACTAAAAATGCAAACGATTTTTCTATGTTATTATTAGAAGAAGCAAATGTTGCAACCGTTACTGGTGAAGCTTTTGGTGCACCAAACTGTATTCGTTTATCATATGCTGCTTCTGAATTACAATTACGCGAAGCTGTAAAAAGAATTAAAGAAGTATTATCGTAACATCATTACAAACAAAGTGACGTAATTTCTTTACAGTATGCTTATAAATTTTAAAAATCTCATAACATCACGTTGTGAGATTTTTACTTTTAAAATACAATTACAACTAAAGCTACTACAAACATAGCAACCTTTAAAATAGTAGCCGTTTCACTATACAAGTTAGTGCTACTACTTCTTAATTTATTTTTAATTCTAAATAAAGATTCAATCTTCATAGAATTTATATTAGCTCTTATTTCTTGTTTATACGCTGATGTTAAGATTCCTCTTTCTACGACTAAATTACTTGCTCTTGATTTCATGGTTGTTGATTTTAATTGACTACACTAGTTCGACGGTAGTCAGCAAAAAATGTTACAACCATTTTTATCGCAACACTCAATTAATCAACAATAAATCTATATGAAATTCATGCTATAATTCAGTAATAATAGTTTACTCTAATTATTTTTTAACATCAAAAAGCACTATTCAAACAATTTAATTTTAACACTTTTTAACTAATCTGTTTTAAAACGGAATCTTAAATAACGCCTCTTTTTTCGATTTTTTTAACTTTTTTAAGTACAATACTTTTTTATCATAATCAATAAAAGCTTTTCCACTTTCTAAAATATCTGCACCAATAATTCCGTCTACTTTTTTAGCTTTATGTAATGTTAAGGCTGTGTTTACATGGGTTAAATCAAACAATACTAAATTACATTGATTCGTTTTCCATTTTCCTATTTTCAACGAGTTATTTTCCGATTTTCTTGTTTCCATATCAGTTGCTCCTGCTCCTGCTGCTTTCACTTCACTTTCTTCTGATATCAACTTAAACCGTTCAATTAAATCTAGTCCAACACACGAATTTGATGCGCCAGTATCTAAAATAAACTTCCCCTTAACACCATTTATTTCTGCCTTGAGTTCTAAATGATTGGTGACTATTTTTTTAAGTTTTATTTTAATGTATTTCTTTTTCTTTAATATTTTTTTCAGACTTGCCATTTCTTGTACTTTTGTAACGTATATACAAACATACGTCATTACGAACAAAGTGAAATAATCTGAATATTCAGATTGCTTTGGTTCATTTCAATTGCAATGACAAATAACATTAAAAATGATCACCGATACTCACACTCACCTATACTCAGAACAATTCGACGAAGACAGAAACGAAATGATACAGCGCGCTAAAGAAGCCGGTGTTTCTCGCTTTTTTATTCCTGCCATAGATAGTTCTTATACAGAGCGAATGCTCGATTTAGAAAAAAACTACCCGAAAGACGTGTTTTTAATGATGGGCTTACACCCTACTTCTGTTAAAGAAAATTATAAAGAAGAACTGGCACATGTAAGAGAATGGATTGATAAACGTAATTTTTATGCAATTGGTGAAATCGGAATTGATTTATATTGGGATAAAACATTTTTACCCCAACAGCAAGAAGTTTTCAGGACTCAAATTCAATGGGCGAAAGAAAAAAAATTACCCATCGTAATTCATTGCCGTGATGCCTTTGATGAAGTTTTTGAAGTGTTAGAAAGTGAAAAAGGAACTGATTTATTCGGAATTTTTCATTGTTTCACAGGAAATATAGAACAAGCCAAAAAAGCTATTTCTTACAACATGAAATTAGGAATTGGAGGTGTAGCAACTTTTAAAAACGGTAAAATAGATAAATTCTTAAACGAAATTGACATTAAACATATCGTTCTAGAAACTGACTCGCCATATTTAGCGCCAACTCCCTACCGAGGAAAACGCAACGAAACTTCATACATTACAAATGTAGTTGACAAGTTGGTTGATATTTACGGATTAACTTTCAATGAAATTGCTGAAATAACCACTCAGAATTCAAAAGATATTTTTGGTGTCTGATTTACAAACCACATATTATAAAACACCTATAGGAACCGCAAAAATTGTGGGAAATGAAAACGGAATTCAAAGTGTTTCTGTTTTAGATAATGAATTCTCGACTCAGCTCGAAGTAACAAGCACTAAAGACATTTCAACTTGTTTGCAAAATTGCGTAACACAATTAGAAGAGTATTTTACAGGAACAAGAACTGAATTTAATCTAAAATTGAATCCGCAAGGCACAGCGTTTCAACAAAAGGTTTGGAATGAATTATTAAATATTCCTTTTAATAAAAGTAGTACTTACTTAAAGCAAACCAAACAAGTTGGTGACCCGAAAGCGATTAGAGCCGTAGCATCTGCCAACGGCAAAAATCCTATTTGGATAATCATTCCCTGTCACCGAGTAATTGGCTCAGATGGTTCTTTAACAGGATATGCTGGCGGAATATGGCGTAAAAAATGGTTATTAGAACATGAAAGCGGTTGCAAACAACAAACCTTGTTTTAAATTACCATCGTCATTACGAACGTAGTGAAGTAATCTGTTAATTCAAATTACGTTTTTCAACAAAAAACTTCTTTAACAACAAACCACACGCTTCTTCTAAAACACCTGTTACCACTTTCGTTTTCGGATGTAGTTTTGTTTGCAATACGCTAAAACCTAATTTTGGCTCACTAGCTCCATATACTATTTTCCCTATTTGTGTCCAATAACTTGCCCCTGCACACATCTGGCAAGGTTCTAACGTAACATATAGCACACAATCTTTTAAATATTTTCCACCTAAAAAATCTGCAGCTGCAGTAAAAACTTGCATTTCGGCGTGCGCAGTTACATCATTTAACATTTCTGTTAAGTTATGAGCCCTTGCTATTATTTGATCTTTAAAAACCACCACTGCACCTACAGGAACTTCTCCTTTATCAAAAGCTGTTTCAGCTTCTTGCAGCGCTTTTTTCATAAAATAAGTATCGTCAAACGGATTTATTTCCATGGTATTGGTAGTGTTTTCTACAAAAGTAGCTCAAATTAGTTATTTTTACCAAAAATTACAATTTTGATTTCTATCAACACCACCAAAAATAAAAAAGTTTATTTCGCTTCTGATCAACATTTAGGCGCACCAACTGCCGAAGCTAGCTTTCCTAGAGAGCAAAAGTTTGTTCGCTGGTTAAATGAAGTTAAAGAAGATGCTGAAGCTATTTTTTTATTAGGTGATTTATTTGATTTTTGGTTTGAATATAAAACCGTGGTTCCAAAAGGGTTTGTTCGTGTTTTAGGAAAATTAGCCGAAATTAAAGATAGCGGAATTCCGATTTATTTCTTCGTGGGAAATCACGATTTATGGATGGCGGATTATTTTGAAAAGGAATTAAACATCCCTGTCTTTCATAATCCACAAGAATTTTCTATAAACGGAAAAACTCTATTAGTTGGTCATGGTGACGGCTTAGGCCCAGAAGACAAAGGTTATAAACGCATGAAAAAAGTGTTTACCTTTAAACCTTTTAAATGGTTGTTTCGCTGGTTACATCCAGATCTAGGAGTTCGCTTAGGACAATACATGTCTGTTAAAAATAAAATGATTTCTGGTGATGAAGATTTTAAATTTTTAGGAGAAGATAAAGAATGGTTAGTTCAATATTGCAAGCGCAAATTAGAAACAAAGCATTATGATTATTTTATTTTTGGTCACCGACATCTTCCTTTAGAAATACAACTACAAGAAAATAGTAGATACATAAACACGGGGGATTGGGTACAATATTTTACCTATGGTGTTTTTAACAATAATACTATTCGCTTAACTACTTATAATTAAAATTTTGTTAACTCAATACCTTTAACCAACTTTTAACATCTAAAAAAGACGTATTATTGTAGCTTTGTTTCACAAAATTATAATATACTTTAATTACTATGGATGTAGATGTAAGAGCTATTAATGAAAAGATAGAAAGAGAAAGCGCATTTGTTGACTTATTAACAAATGAAATGAGTAAAGTTATCGTTGGTCAGAAATACATGATTGAACGATTACTTATAGGACTTCTTGGTAACGGACACATTTTACTAGAAGGTGTGCCTGGTTTAGCAAAAACTCTTGCCATTAACACACTATCTAAAGCAGTACAAGGTAGTTTTAGTCGTGTTCAGTTTACGCCTGATTTATTACCTGCAGATATTGTTGGAACGATGATCTATAACATGAAAGAAAATGATTTCATGATTAAAAAAGGTCCAATCTTTGCCAATTTTGTTTTAGCTGATGAGATTAACCGTGCGCCTGCTAAAGTTCAATCTGCTTTATTAGAAGCAATGCAAGAGCGTCAGATTACCATTGGTGATGAAACTTTTAAGCTACAAGAACCTTTTTTAGTAATGGCAACTCAAAATCCTGTTGAACAAGAAGGAACATACCCGCTTCCTGAAGCTCAGGTTGACCGTTTTATGTTAAAAACAGTGATTGATTATCCGAAATTAGAAGATGAACAAACAATTATGCGCGCCAATCTAAGCGGAACTTTTGAAAAAGTTAATCCGGTTATCTCTGTAGATCAGATTATAAAAGCTCGTGAAGTTGTTAACGAAGTATATATGGATGAGAAAATAGAAAAATATATTCTAGACATCGTATTTGCCACTCGTTATCCTGAACGCTATAATTTAGAAAAATTAAAACCTTTAATTAGTTTCGGAGCTTCGCCTCGTGGAAGTATCAATTTAGCAAAAGCAGCAAAATGTTACGCTTTTATTAAACGAAGAGGTTATGTAATACCTGAAGATGTTCGCGCAATTGTAAACGATGTTTTACGTCACAGAATTGGAATTACCTACGAAGCTGAAGCCGAAAATATTACTTCTTTAGATATTATAAACTCAATAATTAACGAAGTACAAGTGCCATAATCAATTATCAAGAAACAACAATCAGTATTAAAAACTACTGAATATAAAACTTGTTAATTGACAATTGAAAAGAAATGGATACAAAAGAATTACTAAAAAAAGTTCGTAAAATAGAAATTAAGACACGTCGTTTGTCTAATCATATTTTTGGAGGAGAATACCATTCAACCTTTAAAGGACGTGGTATGACTTTTTCTGAAGTACGCCAATATCAATACGGAGACGATATTAGAGCGATTGATTGGAATGTAACTGCGCGCTATAACGAACCTTATATAAAAGTTTTTGAAGAAGAACGTGAACTTACCATGATGTTGGTTGTGGATATTTCTGGCTCTGAATCTTTTGGTACTTCTAATCAATTTAAAAAAGATACCGTTACCGAGATTGCTGCAACACTAGCTTTTTCAGCCACACAAAATAATGATAAAGTCGGATTGATCTTGTTTTCTGATCAGGTAGAACTTTATATTCCTCCTAAAAAAGGGAAAAGTCATGTATTGCGTATTATTCGAGAATTAATCGAATTTAAACCTAAAAGCAAACAAACAGATATTAGTGAAGCTTTAAAATTTTTATCAAATGTTATGAAAAAGAAAGCCATTGTTTTTATGCTTTCTGATTTTATGGATGACGGTTATGAGCGCACACTAAAACTCGTTGGTAATAAACATGATGTTACTGGTATTAGAGTGTATGACAAACATGATGAGGAAATTCCGAATTTAGGAATGGTTCCAATGCTTGATGCCGAGACTGGAACTACACATTTAGTAAACACAAGTTCGTCATCTGTAAGAAATCAATACAAAGCAAATGCTTTAAGATTGACTGACTATTTCGAAACTACTTTTAAGAAAAGTGGTTCAGGAACTATAAATACACGCGTAGATGAAAGCTATGTAACAAAATTATTAGGCTATTTTAAACGAAAATAAAAACTACCTATTTTAATCGACAAGATAAAAATGAAGACTAAATTACTCTACATATTCTTACTTATTTATGGTGTTGGATTTTCACAATCTAACAAAATAAAAGTTGAAATTGATACTACCAATATTAGAATTGGAGAGCAATTTCAATACAAAATTTCGGTAGATGAAACTGAAAACGTTATCCTTCCTAAATTAAATAATTTAAAAGGATTAGAGGTAATTGACACTTTAAAAATAGATACTGTTAAAAATAAACTGATTCAAAAATATATTTTAACAGGTTTTGATAGTGGTGCTTTTTACATTCCGCAGCAACAAGTTTTTATTAAAAACCAACCTTATTTAACAGATAGTTTATTAATTAATGTAGCAACAGTTGCTATTGACACCACTAAAATTAAAAAATTTCCTATTAAGGCAATCAAAGGAGAACCATATCAATTTGATGATTTTAAAAATTATTTCTGGTGGACATTAGCTATCCTTATTGTAATAGGATTGTTACTTTATTTCTTTGTTATCAAAAAGAAAAAAGAAGTTAAAGAAGAAATTATTGTTCCGTTATTACCGCCTTATGAAGAGGCGATTGAAAAACTGCAAGAATTAGATAAAAAACTATTGTGGCAAAACAATAAAATTAAAAAATACTACAGTGAACTAACCGAAATTGTAAGAGGTTATATAGAAAGGGAATTAAACATACCTGCACTAGAAATTACTACGGATGAATTGGTAGCTATTTTAGACGATTTAAACGAAATAAAATCGATTGAAACAGATAAAGAAACAATTTATAAGTTACGAAAATTATTACAAGAATCTGATTTAGTAAAGTTTGCGAAGTCGAAACCAATGGCACATCAAATTGAAGGAGATCGTAAAGATGCCAAGAGTGTATTAGATAATTTGAAACCTAAAAAAGAAGTAAAAGAAGATGAAGTGGAATAATTTTGAATTTCATAATCCCGAATTTTTATGGTTGCTGATATTAATTCCGTTATTAGCTTTCTGGAATTACTATTCTAGAAAAAAAGATAGTGCACAATTAACAATATCTAGCGTTAAAGGTTTTAAAGTACAAGGTTCTATTTTATCGAAATTAAAGCCTTTATTGTACTTATTACGACTAGCAGCTTTAACATGTTTGGTTATTGCTTTAGCAAGACCAAGAAACGTAGCGGTAAGTAAAAAAACGAAAACAAATAAAGGTATTGATATTGTTATGGCAATTGATGTATCTGCAAGTATGTTGGCTAAAGATTTAAAGCCAAATCGACTAGAAGCCCTTAAAAAAGTGGCGGTTGATTTTGTAAATCGTCGACCAAATGACAGAATCGGTATTGTAGTATATGCTGGTGAGAGTTTTACTCAAACACCAATTACAAGCGACAAATCTATCATTAAAAGAACCATTTCTGAAATTAAATGGGGACAATTAGAAGGAGGAACCGCTATCGGTATGGGATTAGGATCTGCTGTAAACAGGTTAAAAGAAAGCAAAGCAAAAAGTAAAGTTATTATTCTTTTAACCGACGGTGTAAACAACGCTGGTTTTGTAGATCCGAAAACAGCAACCGAACTAGCCAAAGGAAACGATATTAAAGTGTACACTATTGGGATAGGAACAAACGGAATGGCTGATTTCCCTTGGGCGAAAGATCCTCGAACAGGTAAAATTTCTTTTAGAAAACAACAAGTTGAAATAGATGAAGATTTATTAAAACATATTGCTAAAGAAACAGATGGTAAATATTTTAGAGCAACCGATAACTCTAAATTAAAAGCTATTTATGATGAAATTGACAAACTAGAAAAAACAAAAATAGAAGAATTTAAATACTATAATTACACCGAAAAATACCGATTACTAGTGTTTTTAGCAGGTATCTTTTTGTTAGTAGAATTCACATTAAAAAACACATTATTTAAAAGTTTTATATAAAAAATGTATCGTATAGAAGAACCAATATATTTTTATCTGTTTGCAATTATTCCAATAATAGTTGTTATTTTCTTGTTGGTTTTATGGTGGAAAAAACGCACTCAGAAAAAATTTGCAAGCGCTAAGTTATTAGCAAAAATTGCTCCGAATTCATCTACATTTAAATCGGTTGTAAAGTTGATTTTCTTTTTAATCGGACTTTCTTTTTTAATTATCTCATTGGTAAACCCTAAAATGGGAACCAAATTAAAAACCGTAAAAAGAGAAGGTGTTGATGTTGTTTTTGCCTTAGATGTTTCTAAAAGTATGTTGGCTGAAGATATTGCGCCAAACAGATTAGAAAAATCAAAGCAAATTATTTCTAAAATTATTGATAAGTTAGGAAGTGACAGAGTCGGAATTATAATTTATGCAGGTAATGCATATCCGTTATTACCTATTACAACCGATCATGCTGCCGCTAAAATGTTTTTACAAAATGCGAATCCAGATATGGTTTCGAGCCAAGGAACAGCAATTAACGAAGCTTTAAACTTAGCTAAAACCTATTATAATAATGATGAGCAAACCAATCGTTTTTTAATTATCATTTCTGACGGTGAAGATCATCAGGAGGAAACAAAACAAGTTGCTCAGAATATTTCTAACGAAGGTGTAAAAGTATACACCATTGGTGTTGGCACAGAAAAAGGAGGACCTATTCCTATAAAATTAAATGGCGCACTTATTGGTTATAAAAAAGATAGAAAAGGAGAAACCGTAATTACCAAAAGAACAACAACTGTTTTACAAGATATTGCGGAAGCATCCGAAGGAAAATATATTGACGGTAATAGAACTGATAATCCTGTTGATATTATTGAAAACATTATTACCAATGCTCAAAAAAGTGAGTTTGAAACAAAACAATTTTCTGATTATAAAGATCAATTTCAGTGGTTTTTAGGAATCGGATTGCTATTTTTAATTATTGATTTATTCTTTTTCGAGAAGAAAACTAAATGGGTTAAGAAAGCAGATTTATTTAACGAAGAAGGTTCATAGAACTTATTTTATAAGAAATGAAACAACTACAAAACATACTATTACTATTTTTAATGTTGATTACTATAAATGTATCAGCACAGATAGACACCTTAAAACTGCAGCGTGAAGCGAGGAGCTTATTGCGTGAAGGTAATAAGTTATATAATAAACAAAAATTTAGTGATGCCGCAATTTCTTACCGAAAAGCACTAGGAAAAAACAGCACCTATGATAAGGCAAGTTACAATTTCGGAAACACGTTGTATCAAGAGAAAAAATATAAAGAAGCTGTTGCGCAGTTTGAAGTAACAGCAAAAACATCGAAAGATAAGTTTGATAAAGCAGAAGCGTATCATAATATTGGAAATGCACAAATGGAGCAAAAACAATATCAACAAGCTGTAGATGCTTATAAAGATGCTTTAAGAAGAAATCCGAATGACGATGAAACCCGTTATAACTTAGCTGTTGCTCAAAAAGATTTAAAAAAACAACAAGAGCAAGACAAAAAGGATAAGGATAAAAAAGACGACAAAGATAAAAAGGATCAGAAGGACGACAAGGACAAGAAGAAGGATCAGAATAAAGATAAAAAAGGCGACGATAAGGATAAGAAGGACGACAAAAAAGATCAAGAAAACAAAGACAAACAAGATCAAAAAAAGCCTGAAAAGAAAGATCAAAAACCGCAGCCAAAACAAGCACAAATGTCTCCTGAGCAAATGAAGCAATTGTTAGAGAGTTTGAATAACGAGGAAAAGAAGACACAAAAGAAAATGAATGTTAAAAAATCGAAAGGAAAAAAGGTGAAACAAGAAAAAGATTGGTAATCTTATCTTTTTTTACACTTAACTCTTTTTAATGTTTTTTTGAAAATGAATATGAAGTTGAAACTATATACATCATTATTACTCCTTTTTATAACCTTAACTATTAATGCGCAAGAATCAGCATTAAAAGCAACTGTTAGTAAAAACAAACTAGGTGTTAACCAACGTTTACGTGTTGAGTTTTCGACCAATAAACAAGGAGCAGATAATTTTAAAGCACCTAACTTTAAAAACTTCAAAATAGTTGGAGGTCCAAGTCAATCTGTTAGTCAATCTTGGATAAACGGAAAAGTTACCTTCTCTAAATCTTACACCTATATTATTCAGCCCAAACGAAAAGGAGAATTTAATATTCCACCAGCAACTATAGAAATTGGTGGGGAAATTATAAAATCGAATACCGTAAAAGTTATTGTTTTAAGCGCTGTTGATATTCCTAAAAACCCTAACGATCCGAATTATATAGCACAACAAAACATCCATTTAGTTGCAGAACTTTCTAAGTCGCAACCATATGTTGGTGAAAGTGTTTATGTTGAATATCGCCTTTATTTTAGTGATAACGTTGGTATTTATGACAATGCAATTACAGAGGCTCCGCAATATAACGGCTTTTGGAATCAAGAAATAAAAAGAAACGGAACACCTGTAAAAACAGGAATGTATAATGGTGAACGTTATAGATATGCGGTACTGCATAAAGCATTATTAGTACCAACCAAAAACGGAAGATTAACAATAGATCCTATGAAAATGGATATTATTGTTGCCGTACCTACAGGTCGTGCTGATTTTTTTGGAAATGTAATTACAAAACAAGTTAGAAGAGAGTTTTCATCTGCTAAAAAAGTAGTTCGCGCAAAAGCCTTACCTCTAACTAATAAACCTGAGAATTTTACCGGCGCCGTTGGTGATTTTTCTTTTGATGTTTCACTTAACAAAGGCTCTTTAAAAGCAAACGAATCTTCATTAATAAAAGTAGAAGTTAACGGAAAAGGAAACTTAAAACTATTTGAGCTTCCTAAAGTAGAAACACCTGAAGAACTTGAAATTTATCAGCCAGAAAGAAAAGAAAAAATTAGCGTTACTTCTAGCGGAATAAGAGGTTCTGTTAGTGACACATATACTGTTGTGCCAAAATTTAAAGGGAAATACAAGATTCCGAGAACGAGCTTTTCTTATTTTGATCCGAAGGAAAAAACCTATAAAACTATAGTTACAGATGATTTATATGTTGATGTTTTAGAAGGTAAACCACTACCAAAAAATCAATCAGATGTTGTTGTGAAACAAGATGTAAAAATTACTGGGGATGATTTTAAATACTTACAATCTACTACAAGCTTTGAGCCTGTAAAAACAACCAATTTTTTTAATTCTATCTTATTTTACATTTTATTATTCTTACCAATAATTTCGATTCCTGTTGCTATTTTTATCAATAAGAAAAAAGAAGAACGAGATGGTGATGTTGTTGGAAATAAAAAACGAAAAGCAGATAGGTTGGCTAAAAAGTATTTATCGGAAGCACAAAAAGAATTAGGAAATAAAGAAGCATTTTATGAAGCTTTAGAAAGAGCATTACATAATTATTTAAAGGCTAAATTAGGTATAGAAACTTTGGATATTAGCAGTGAAAAAATCACCTTTTTGCTACAAGATAAAAAAGTAGATGATATCAGTATAAATAGCTTTATAGCTGTTTTAAACGATTGTGATTTTGCTAGGTATACGCCAATTACAAACCTACAAATGGAGCAAGAATACGAAAAAGCAAAAGAAGTAATAACACAATTAGACAGACAATTATAATGAGACAGGTTATTGTATTAATATTGTTTTTTATATCAACCGTTGTATTAGCGCAAAGCGCTAATGAATTGTTTGTAACTGCAAATGCGCTATATAAAAACGGGAAATACCAAGAAGCTATTAAATTATATGAAAAAATAGAAGCTTCTAAAAAGGTTTCATCTGAATTGTATTATAATTTAGGAAATGCTTATTATAAATTAAATAAAGTAGCACCTTCTATTTACAATTACGAAAAAGCAATTCTTTTAAGCCCTTTAAATGAAGACGCTAAAAATAATTTAGTTA
Organism: Tenacibaculum bernardetii; assembly: GCF_029125915.1. NCBI lineage: Bacteria > Pseudomonadati > Bacteroidota > Flavobacteriia > Flavobacteriales > Flavobacteriaceae > Tenacibaculum > Tenacibaculum bernardetii. The sequence goes on along the minus strand of NZ_JAQJCU010000004.1, from coordinate 44,524 downwards.
TAGCAAAGAAGTTAACTTTAGATAGAATTGAAGCATTACCTGAATCTATTTTTCAAAAAATAAATAAAAATATATTACAAAAAATCACTTATAATACTTGGGCTATAATCGTTCTTTTGCTTTCTTTTTCTGCGGCAACTTTATACTTGTTTTTTTACTTTTCGGATACTCCGAATAAAAAAAGGTTTTTTTTTACTACTAGTATTTTATCTTTTATACTATTGATTGCTGCTTTCGCAATTACGTACTCACAATATAATCAATCTAAAAATACAATAAAAGCGATTGTTTTTTCAGAAGAAGTTGATGTAAAGAATGCACCAACTAAAGATGCTGATGAAATATTTATGTTGCATGAAGGCACCAAGGTTAAAGTATTAGATACGGTTGATAAATGGAACAAAATTAAACTAGTCGATGGAAAAATAGGATGGTTGCTTTCTAAAAATTTAAAGGAATTATAACATTTTAAGTCTATAAAATTGGTTAATTTCGCTTTTCATAAAAGAAACTAGTTTCATTTGAAATCTAAAATAGCAATTTTCTTTATTATTTTATTCGCAGGTATTATTATTACACCTACGGTTATATCCTTGGTTGATAAAAACCAAGACATTACTGTTTTTTTAGAATTAAATGAAGAAGAAGAAAATAAGAGTCATAAAGTACTAAAAGTTTTAGACTTAAAAACCTCTCTATTAGCTAACAATACTTCTGTTTTTTTTAATGATGTTCAAAAGAAGAAAAATGTTCGTTTTAAATCAAAAAACTACATTTCTCAATACCCTAAAATATTAACTCCACCTCCCGAGTTAACATAGTTTATTACATTTTTTAAAAGTAACTCTCATTTTTTTTGAGATTACAAACACTTTTCACTATCTTTTTTCTTTAAGAAAAAAGATCAAACAATCGATTATATTTAATTTATGAAAAAATTATTCTCAAATTTCAAAGGAGATTTATTTGGTGGTATTACTGCCGGAATTGTAGCCCTACCCTTAGCATTAGCCTTTGGTGTTAGTTCTGGTTTGGGCCCAAGTGCTGGTTTATATGGTGCTATATTTATTTCGTTTTTTGCTGCTCTTTTTGGTGGTACAGACACACAAATATCAGGACCTACCGCACCAATGACAGCAGTAAGTATGGTAGTTATTGCTGGTATTATAGCTGCTAATGAAGGTGATGTATCAAAAGCTTTACCTGCAATTTTAACAGTATTCTTATTGGCTGGTTTGTTTCAGGTTGCCTTAGGAGTTTTAGGTTTAGGTAAATATATACGATATATTCCCTACCCAGTGGTCTCAGGATTTATGACAGCCATTGGTGTAATTATATTAGTTACACAACTTTTACCATCTGTTGGTTATTACGCAAAAGAAGATGCTCAGTTTGTAGAACAATTTAAACCTTTAGCGGAAGAGTTAATCTTAGAAAACATTTTAAAAGATGAAGCTGGAGAAAAAATTTTAGTGTTAGAAAACTTTGAAGAGACAGTTTCTAGAGCACAAAAAATAACGCAGGCAGATATTTTAAAAGAAAGTGAAACATTAGCAGGTAAAGAAGCTTCAGGTGTTTTAGGAACCTTTAAAGTATTGCCAAGAGCTTTAAAAAATATAAATTGGCTTGAACTAATACTATCATTAGGAACTATATTTATTATTTACGGTTTCAAACGAATTACAACAGCAGTACCAAGTACATTAGTTGCTTTAGTTGTTATGACAAGTATTGCCATTGGTTTTTCATTGCCTTATCGTGCAATTCAAGAAATACCAGGTGGTTTCCCTGTTCCAAATATAGATATTTTTACCAATTTTAATTTTTCTAGTATTACTCCATATATTTTCACTGCCTTAACCTTATCGTTATTAGGAGCAATTGACTCTTTATTAACATCGGTAGTTGCAGATAACATGACAAAAACAAAGCACAAACCAAATAAAGAATTAATTGGTCAGGGTATTGGAAACAGTATTGCTGCAATTTTTGGTGGTATTCCTGGTGCAGGTGCAACAATTCGTACGGTTGTAAACATTAATTCTGGTGGTAAAACCAAATTATCTGGTATGGTAGCTGGTATTATGTTATTAGTTATTTTATTAGGGTTAGGACCTATTGCTTCTAAAATTCCTGCAGCAGTATTAGCTGGTATTTTAATTACTGTTGGTATTGGTGTTATGGATTATAAAGGTTTAAAGGCAATACCAAACTTACCTCGTGATGCTAAAATCGGGCCTTTTAAAATAAGCTCTGAAGTTATTATTATGTTGGTGGTAATGCTATTATCTACTTTCTGGAATTTAGTATATGCTGTAGGTATTGGTTTAGTAATTGCTTCTTTAATGTTTATGAAAAAAATTGGTGATTTAACTGCCGATCGTTCTGATGTAAAATCGTTAGATGAAGAAGCTTGGCCAGATGAAATAGATTTTCCGAAAGAATTAAAACAAGAAATTTTCATAAAACATATAAAGGGTCCTTTATTTTTTGGGTCTACAAGCGATTTTCAAGCACTTTCTCAGCAAATACCAGAAACAGCATCTACAGTAATTATGCGTTTAGGTAGAATGCAATATATGGATCAATCTGGTTTATATGCGATGGAAGATATGTTACAAGATTTAAAGAAAAAAAATATTGATATCTTGTTTGTAAACTTATTAAAGCAACCAAGATATATGATGGAACGAATAGGTATCATTCCAGAATTTATTCCGAAAGAACACATCTTTAAAAATTTTAATACTTGTGTACAATGGATAAAAGAAAATGTAAAAGACGAATTTAAAAAATAAAAAAATGCCACATAGAAATAAAGCAATAACAAAAGATGTTCAAGACAAACTAACACCCATGATTGTCTTACAAGATTTTATAGAAGGTAACTCTCGTTTTATTAGAGATGAAGTTCATACGATAGATCATAAAGCACTAATTACTCAAACAACAGACGGTCAGCACCCTAAAGCAATTGTACTTTCATGTATCGACTCTAGAGTTCCTGTCGAATTAATTTTCGATCAAACTATTGGCGATGTTTTTGTAGCTCGTGTAGCAGGAAACTTCGAAAATACAGACATTTTAGGAAGCATGGAATACTCATGTAAAGTTGCAGGAAGCAAATTGGTTTTTGTATTAGGTCACGAAAGTTGTGGTGCAATTAAAGCAGCATGTGATCATGTTGAATTAGGAAACATAACATCAATGTTAAATAATATTCAGCCTGCAGTAAAAAAATCTACTGAAGAAGTTTCTGGAGATCATAACTCTTCTAACACTGAGTTTGTTGATAGAACAATTGAAAACAACGTACAGTTAACCATTCAGAGAATTAGAGAGAAAAGTCCTATTTTAAATGAAATGGAAGAAAGTGGAGAAATTAAAATTGTTGGTGGAGTTTACCACATTAGTAGCGGAAAAGTAACTTTACTATAAACTATAATAATTTTTAAACTTAAAAATCCGAAGCTAATAACTTCGGATTTTTTTATGTCTTAATTTCTTACCGCCTTGCTAGTAACGCAACAACAAATGTTAAAGAAAAGTTAACAAAAACAGGGTTAACCCTATTTGACTACCCAATACCCCTAACAAACAAATAGGGGTATTGGGTATTGTGTACTGTATGTTTGAACTATATGTTTGAACTATATGTTTGTAGAAGTAATAATTATATTCATTAAAAGAATTCTTACTGTACAAATACTAGTCACTTGTTAAATGTAGATTTAAAATGAATAATCTATTACTTGGTCACAAACTAACCGCTCTAGACCATAATGGAGTATTAATTTTTTAAATATTATGAAAAAAGTAATTTTTATCTTAGCTTTTATGCTAATGGGAACGTATGCAAATGCTACTACAGAAAACCCAATTATTGACAACACAAAAACTGAACTTATTAAAAGTGATGTTTTTAATGATTTAAGTGTAGTTACAATAAATAACTCTAATAAAAGTATAGGAACTTGTAGTTATTCTATTGAAGTTGTTAGATTTTATGATACTGGACCTGTATCTACGACTTATTATTTTACAGAAGAAACTAGTAGTTCTGATGGCTGCAAATTAGCTGCAAGATTAAAGGCTTTTGAAATAATGTACACATAAACAATAATAACTAACACCTTGACATAATAAGGTGTTAGTTTTAATTATCACCAAATGAAAACAACAACAACAATCCTATTATTATTCATCGTACAAATTACTATTAGTCAAACAAAAAATATTTTTGTTGAATATGATTATTACAATGGCTATTTCACAAATAAAGTTACGCTGATCGCAAACAACGAAAATGCAATAAAAATAAAAGGTGCTATTAGTATAACAAATAATGAGAACGTAACTTTAAATGAGGATGAGAGCTACTCAGTAGTTCAAAAAAATGTTTCGATAAAAGGTGCAAAAACATATGCAACAATTAAAAATAACACTGTTAAGATAAAACAACCTTTTAAAAAAGAAATACTATTTATAAAAGATAGCATTTCAAACTTTAACTGGGAGCTAATTCCAAATAAAACAAAAGAAATTTTAGGTTATAAATGTAATTTAGCTAAATTACATTTTAGAGGAAGAGACTATTTTGCTTATTACACCACAGAAATACCAATTCCGTTTGGCCCTTGGAAATTCAAATCATTACCTGGTCTTATTTTGTACATATATAGCGATACTGGAGTTAACAAAATAAAATGGACTGTTAGTAGAATAAAATATCCATATAGCCAGAAAATAAACTTAAAGTGGAATGAAAATTTGGATACTAAATTAATTACTTACTATGACTACATAAGAAAAGTTCATAATAAAATTAAGGGCGATAACCAAATAATTTCATCTCGAGTAAAAAAAGGAACAAACGTTACAACATCTAAACCAACAAGATTAGGTATTGAACTTGTATATGATTGGGAAAAATAAAATTTTAATAATATATTCGGATAAAAAAATGAAAAAAATAATTATACTAATATCATTATACTTTATAACCTCAACTATTTTTGGACAGAATTCTATAGAAGCGACCTACCAAGTAATTAGCAATACAAGTTACAAAGCAGTAGCTATTTTAAAAATAGATAATGATAAATCTCATTATACTGTTTTAAAAAACAAAAATGGATTAAAAAAAATTAAAGAAAGAGTTATAGATGGGCAATTAAATCTTTTAATTCCTGATTCTGATAGAAGACCTCAAGTTTTTACAGACATTAGCACTAAATTACTTATTAGTTCAGTACCAATGTTTAGAAAAAACAACATTCTAAAGGAACAATTACCAAAAATTAATTGGAAAATAGTTGATGAATTTAAAAGAATAGGAGACTATAAATGCCAAAAAGCAATAGGATACTTTAGAGGCAGAACCTATACAACATATTTTACGACTAAAATACCTGTACCATTTGGCCCATGGAAATTACAAGGTTTACCAGGTTTAATTTTAGAAGCCACAGATGAAAAAGCACAATTTTCATTTAATGTTACTTCTATTCGTTTTAAAGAAAATGAACTTATTATTAATATACCTAGCAAAGAAAAAGCAATACCATTTAGAAAATTTTTTGAAGTTATTGTACCAAATAAATTTAAAGCTTTAGATTCAAAATTTAATTCAAGAAATGGTGATAGAAATACAACTGTAACTTCAAAAATTCATAGAGATACAGATAAAGAAATGATACACGACTGGGAAGAAAAATAAAATTAAGGGCGACAACCAAATAAGTTCATCTCAAATAAAAAAAGGAACAAAAATTGCTACAACTCAATTAATAAAATTGAATAATGAATTATATCTAATTGAAAAAGTAAAATTTCTTTAAAAAAATGAAAAAAATAACTCTAAATCTATTTTTATTTTTAATAACAGCAACTGTTATGGGGCAAAACTCATTAGAGGTACAATATGATGTTATTACAAATATTAGTCACTTGTATAAAACTACTGGAGTTTTAAAAATAGATAATAATAAATCGCATTATATTGTATTAAAAACAAGTAATGGATTTAAAAAAGAGACTAAAAAAAGGGTAAATGGAAATCTTAATATTACCCTAGCCGACTCTGATAATAGACCGCAAGTTTTTACTGATATTAATAAGAATCTATTAATATTTAGACGTACCAATACAAAGTCATCTCTTAAAGAAAAATTGCCAAAAATTAATTGGAAAATAACAAATGAGTTTAAAAAGATAGGTGAATATAAATGCCAAAAAGCAACTGGCTACTTTAGAGGCAGAACCTATAACGCCTGGTTTACAAGTGCAATACCAGTGCCTTTTGGCCCATGGAAATTACAAGGATTACCAGGTTTAATAATTGAAGTAAAAGATGATAAAAAAGAAGTGTATTTTAGGGTTACTAAAGTGAATTTTAAAGATACTATAACTATTAACAACTTCCCTAATGAAGAAAAAGCAATACCTTTAAGAAAGTATATTGAGGTTATTGTTCCTAATAGAGACAAAGAAAGAACTGCAAAAATAAATGCAAAAAATAGCGATAGAGGCACAACTATAATAAAATCGTCTACAGATAGAAATTCTACTAAAGAGATTATATACGAATGGGAAGAAAAACAAAAGTAAATACCTTCTTTTTTTTCTTAATATGTACTTATAGTTTTTCACAAACTATAATTTCAGGTACTTTAAAAGATAGCAAGAATAACATAATAGCAGGAAATGTAATTTTAAAAGATAGTTTACTTAAAGAATATATTTCATATACTTATTCAAACAACAAAGGTTATTATCAACTTAAAACAAATAAAACAGGAAGTTTTAATTTAGTTTTTTCATCCTTAGGATTTAAGCCTAAAACAACCCCAATAGTAATTAATAAAAACCAAGCTAAAATTACTGTTAATGTCGTTTTACAAGAGGATGCTATCAGTTTAGATGAAGTAATTATAAAAGCAGAGAAAGCTGTTTTTATAGAAAAAGATACCATTCGTTTCAGAACAAAAGCATTTACCAATGGTACTGAACAAACTGTAGAAGATTTACTAAAAAAAATACCTGGTTTAAATATTGATAGCGAAGGGAGAATAAAAGTTGGTAACCAAGAAATAGAAAAACTAATGGTTGATGGCGATGATTTTTTCGAAAAAGGCTATCAAATACTATCTAAAAATATGCCCGCACATCCTATTGAAGAAGTAGAGGTATTAAAAAGATATTCTAATAACCATCTTTTAAAAGGCATAGAAAATAGTGATAAAGTTGCTTTAAATTTAAAATTAAACGAAAAATCAAAACGTATTTGGTTTGGTAATATCAGTTTAGGCTATGGCTTGTTTTCTGAAAATCGTTACGAAACAAAAGCCAACCTTATGAACTTCGGAAAAAAGAATAAATACTTTTTTTTAACCAGCCTTAACAATACAGGTATCGATGTTACGGGTAACATAAATCACTTAATAAACCCTACTAGTTACAACGAACCAGGAGGCATTGGTGATAATCAATCTACCAGAAACTTATTAAACTTATCTATTTACAATTCATTTTTCGATAAAGAAAGAACCAATTTTAACAATACCGAATTGGCTTCTTTAAACGCCATTTTTAATCCATCAAAAAAACTAAAAATAAAAGCCTTAAGTTTTTTAAATTGGGATGAAAATAGTGACACCAAAACAAGTATTGATAATATAAATACTGCCAACACCAATTTTACAAACACTGAAAACACTGAGTTAAATAATGAAAGTAACATTGCTTTTGGTAAAGTTGATGTAATTTATAACATCGATAAAGATAAAATGCTAGCAGCTACCACCAAATATAAATATGGTGCTTTAAATGATACTTCTAATTTAACTTTTAACGGTAATAGTACTATCGAAAATTTAAAACATCAAAATAATATTTTTGATCAAAAAATAACATTTACAAATAAGCTCAATCAAAAAAACGTTTATGTAACAACAGCACGTTTTATCAATGAAAAATCACCTCAAAATTATCAAACAAATCAATTTTTATTTCAAGATTTATTTCCAAGTTCTACTAATGCAAATAACATACAACAATTAAGCGATAGCGAAATGACATTTGCTGGTTTTAATACACATTTACTAACCAGAAAAGAAAATGGTGATTTATTAGAGCTGCAATTAGGTAATGAATATAGAGCCGATAAATTAAACACACAACTTACTTTATTAGAAAATAATACAATTGTAAATACTCCAGCTGCTTATAAAAACACAACTGAGTACAAGGTTAATGATGCGTATTTAAAAAGTAAATATCATTTAAAAATTAAAAATTTGAGTCTTATTGGTAAATTAAACTTTCACAACCTTACTAACAGTTTAAATGACAATACTCTTAGTAAAAGTGAAAACTACTTTTATATAAATCCAAGTATTGGTATTAATTGGAAAATAAATGATAGCAATAAAATAACCTCTTCAATTTCTTACAATACTACAAATGCAAAAATAGTAGATGTTTATAACAATTTTGCATTAACAAGTTTCCGGTCTTTTTCTAAAGGTACCGGTAATTTTAATCAATTAAATTCATCAACTGCAAATTTAAACTACTCGCTAGGTAATTATAGTGATCGCTTTTTTGCTTATTTTAGTTTAATGTATACCAAAAATTACGATTTCTTTTCGAGCAATAGTTTAATACAACAAAACTATAATCAAGCTGAAAAAATTGTAGTAAAAGATAGAGAATATGTAAGCTTAAACTCTAAAATAGATTATTATTTTAAATCGATTTCTTCTAACCTTAAATTAGATGTTGGCTATACTAAAAGCGAGTTTAAAAATAGTGTAAACAATACTGGCTTAAGAAAAGTAACTTCTAACAATTATAATTATGGTGTAAACTTACGCTCTGGCTTTAGAGGTTTTTTTAATTATCACTTTGGTACAAAGTGGAACACTTCTAAAATACAACAATCTGGTTTTAAGAATTCATTTACAAATAATAAAAGCTTCTTAGATTTATCTTTTATTTTTAGCAAGAAATTTAATGCTGATATACAATCTGAACGCTATTATTTCGGAAACTTAGAAAAAGATGCTACTTATAATTTTGTAGATGCTAGTCTTACTTACAACCTTATAGAGAATAAATTAACACTTTACCTAACGGGTAAAAACTTATTAAATACTAAAACATTTAAGAGTTTTTCTATTAGTGATATCGGAACATTAACAACAGAATACAGGCTTTTACCAAGGTTTGCATTGCTAAAATTAAAATATAGATTTTAAACAAAAAATCCGAAGTTAATAACTTCGGATTTTTTTTATACCTCAACTTCTAAAGTTTCTTCAATCTCAGGAATTGTTACTTCTCCATCATCTTTAATTATTGATGGAAAAATTGTTGGTGCTATCTTTTTAACAGGAGCATATAAAATAGATTCCTCTAAATTTTCTTTGTTTACAAACGGAATCATATCATTCATTTTTCCGAAGAAAATAAAAACAACACTTAAAATCAATCCGATTTTTAAGGCGCCAAAAACACCGCCTAAAATTTTATTAATTATTCCTAAAGAAGCAAAATCGGCTATTTTAGTTAATATTTTACCCAATAGAGAAATTGTAATTATAATAACAATAAATGTTGCAGCAAAAGCAGCTAATGAAATATATTTCTCGTCCCAAGAAACGCTATCTTTTAACCAATCGGCAATAAAATACGAAAAATGTATTGCACCATAAACTCCAGCTACTAAAGCAACCAAAGAAGCAACCTCAACAAATAACCCCTTCATTAATCCTCTTATAAAACCGAAAAGAAGTAAAGCTGCAATAATAATATCAAACGTATTCATAAATATAAAATAATAGCATTTTAATGAAAATATACACACTAAATAATTATGTGTGCACATTCTGCACCAAATATACACAACTCATTTGTATCTTTGCTAACTCAAAAAAAACAGATGGAGAAAGAAGTTAACTTAAAGGAAAAATGGGATTTTCTGGTAAAAAATTTATCAGATCAATTTGCCGACGGTGATGAGTTAAATGTAGATGCGGTTATTTATTTAATTGGTGTACAAGAATTAGGACAAGGGCAACGTAAATTTAAAAAGGATGAAAAAGTAAATCTAATGCATATTGCTATTTGCAAGCTTTTAGAACCTTACGGATATTATGAATTTGATTTTTTTGATGAAGATGGTTGGCCTCATTATAAAACTTTAACTGAATTACCAAGTTTAAAACCCGGTGAACAATCCGTTTTAATAAAAGAAGCAATTATTAATTATTTTGAATTGATTGACTTTTTTAAGTAGTTTTTATAAACTCTTCATTACGAGGAAGAATAACGAAGTAATCTTTATCTCAATTAAAAAGATTGCTTCATTTTCTTAGCAATAAATTATATACCTTTTATTTAAGTAACACTTAGTTTACGAATCATTTTTGATAAAATTTTAGGAAAAAAACGTTTTACATATACGGCTAACCTTTCTTTGGCTCCGCCGATATATACTTCTTCTCGTTTATTTTTAATAGCTTTTAGCATTAGTTTAGCAAAACGGTCAGGATCAATTCCGTTTGCCGTTGCGCTGTCCATTTTATTTTGCGGAGTTCCATCTCCTGTAAGTGCATTTTTAGAAACATTGGTGGTTACAAAACCCGGACAAACTAAAGTTACCGAAATAGAATCCTTATAATGTTCGGCTCGTAAACTATCAAAAAAACCATGTAATGCATGTTTTGTTGCCGCATAAGATGATCGTAACGGAGTACCAATTTTACCTACAATACTTGTAGTTACGACAAAATGACCAGATTTATTTTTAATAAAATAAGGTAATAATGCTTTTGTTAACGCCACGGTTCCTAAATAATTAACATCCATTAAGCGTTTATCTACAGAAATATCAGTGTTTACAACCAATGAACGTTGACTTAAACCTCCGTTATTTACCAGAACATCAATCGCTCCAAAGCACAATAATGCCTCTTTAACTTTAGAATTCATATTTTCATATTTCTCTAAATCAAGCGTAACTATTTTTACTTTCGATATGTTTTTACACTTATTTTTAACCTCTTCCAACGCATTTTTATTTCTTGATGATAAAATTAAATTCACATCGTAGTTAGATAATTCTATTGCTAGAGATTTACCAATGCCCGATGAAGCTCCGGTAATCCAAAACACCTTATTTTTCAGCTGCATATTTCTATTTTATAAATAAACTTTTCTAAAAATAAGCAAGAAAAAATAAAATTGGTACACTTCTTGGAAAGAAGTTAGCAAATGATTAGTTTTAAATCATATTTACAAACCTTTAAATTATAATGATGAAAAAATTACTGGCGCTATTAATACTTGCCACTTCTATAGCTAACGCTCAATATACAGTTAAAGGAACCTTAACTCCACCTGAGAAAACCGACTGGGTTATTCTTTATAAAATAGAAGGAGCTAAGCAAAAATTCGTAGCAAATACGACTATAGAATTTGATACTATTGCAGTTGGTGGAGAAAATCAAGTGTTAGGTAGGTTTCAATTCGAGTTAAAAGACGATGCTAAACCTGGTGCATATAGAGCTACTTACAGAAATAAAGGTGCTGGTTTTGTAGATTTTTATTTTAATAAAGAAAATGTAGAGTTTATATTCAACCCTAAATACCCAGATCAATCTGTTGTATTTACTGCTTCTAGAGAGAACAAATTATTAAACGAATACTCAATAGCTTACGCAGAAATTCAAAATAAAGTTGACCTAAACCAAGCAACTTTTATAACTGAAGAAAATAAAGATGCCAAAAAAGCTTACAAAAAAGCATTAGATGAGCTTGAGGATTTACAAGACATGTATGAGAATAAATCGGAAGGTATGCTAGTAAATCACTTTATTAAAGCCTCTCAAAGATACAATGAGTCTAATCCGTTTGATAATATGGAAGAGTATTTAGCTGCTACAAATGAGAACTTTTTTAAATATATTGATTTTAAAAGTGATGCTCTTTACAATTCTTCTTTTTTAGTTGATCGTATTTCTGATTTTGTTTTTTACCTAAATTCATCTGAAGATAGCCAAATGCAAAGAAAGTTATTAAGACGATCTATTCTTAAAGTTATGGATGAAGTTCCTAATGGTAAATTAAGAAAAGCTGTTACCGAATTTTTAATTACTTCTTTAACAGATAAACGTAATGGTGAAGCTGTAGATTGGTTATTTGAAAAATACTATGATGTTTTACCAGCCGATCAGTTTGATGCTGAATTTAAAAAAGAAAAAGTACAGTTATTAAGTGCAACTGTTGGTAGAATTGCTCCTGATTTTTCTTGGAAAGAAGGTGATAAAGAAATGAAATTATCTACTTTAAATGATGGTGAAAAATACTTATTAGTATTTTGGAGTACCGGTTGCCCTCATTGTGTTGATGAAGTTCCTGAACTACATGATTATATGAATGCAAACCATGAAAATGTTTCAGTAATTACATTCGGAATTGAAAATGACGAAGCAGATTGGACAGAGTTTATTAAGAAATTACCACATTCTCATAACGCAATAGGAACGCATCCTGATTATAAGTTTGATAATGAAACAGTGCAAAAATATAATTTATTAGGTACGCCTTCTTATTTTATATTAGATGCCAACAAAAAAATAATTGCAATGCCTAACTTGTTAGATGATGTAAAAAATTATTTAAATAAGTAATCCTACTTAACAAAAACAAAAAGCTCAACAATTTAATTGTTGGGCTTTTTTGTGTTTAAAAATATAAGAAAGCGTCTTCTATATGATGTATCTTATAAGTATCTTTATTTTTTAATACAGCAATAATATCAAACCGAACCTCTATATCCAAATCTTTTTCGATTACATAATTATCTATCGCCATAACTAGTAATTTTATTTTCTTTGGGTGTACAAAATCTTGTGGATTTCCGAAATAAGTACTCGATCGTGTTTTAACTTCTATCGCTACTAAAACACCTTCTTTTTGTGCAATAATATCAACCTCAGCTTTTTTAAATCGGTAGTTTTTTTCAATAATAGCATAGCCATTATCCTGCAAATAAGTAATTGCTAACTCCTCCCCTTTTTTACCAAGATCGTTATGCTGTGCCACTATTTAAAAATTTACCGTTGCTGTTTTTTCTTTGATGTTTAACGTAATATTTCTTCCCATAATTAAAGCTCTATTATCAGGTTCATGACCTGCAGGGAAATTAAATAATACTGGTACATCATTCGGAATCACATCTAAAATTAATTGCTCTATTGAAGTTCCCCAAAGCGTAGTATTTTTCTTAACCTTAGTCATATCACCAACAATAATTCCTTTTACTTTCGTAAAATAGCCTGCACGCTTTAAGCTTTGCAGCATACGATCAATAGAATATTTATATTCGCCTATTTCTTCAATAAATAAAATTTTACCATCCGTAGACATTTGACTCGTTGATCCTAACATAGATGCTAAAATGGCAATATTCCCTCCTACTAATTCTCCATTTATTCTTCCTAATCGATTGTGTTTTGAATTCGAAATTTCATACGCTAAACTCTCTCCAAACAATGCTCTTTTAAGCGATTCAACACTTTTTGCTATTACTTCAGGCGCATCTTGCATGCTTGTTCCCATAATTCCGTGAATGGTTTCTACACCCACATTATGAATATGATTATGAAAAGCTGTTATATCAGAATAACCAATCACCCATTTCGGCTTTTCTTTAAACTTCGTGAAATCTAATTTATCTAATATCCGAACAGAACCATAACCTCCTCGAGCCGCCCAAATTGCTTTTATATTCGGATTATCTAAAGCTTTTTGAAAATCTTCACAACGCTCTTCATCAGTTCCTGCAAAATGATGCGCTTGGTTAAACAAATGCTTTCCGTACACAACTTCTAAACCCCAACTTTGCGCTAATTTCTTTGCTTTATCTATAACATGCTTTCTGTTTTTTAATATTCCTGCAGGTGCTACAATCGCAATTGTATCTCCTTTTTGTAAAGAAGGCGGCGTTATTAATTTCATAGTTTTTGTTTGCGAAAAAGCTATTAAAGCTGTTAAGAAAAAAGATAATACTAGTACACTTCTCTTCAAAATAGTGTCTTATTTTTTTATGCTATTAATATATAAAGTCTAATCTATCAAATGTACCCATTTTATAACAGTTTAAAAAATTGCTTTTTCGTACTTTTGCACTTTAATTTTAGCAGAAGAAAATGAGTACACCAAAAAGATATACAATTACAGCAGCATTACCTTATACAAACGGACCAATTCATATTGGTCATTTAGCAGGTGTGTATGTTCCTGGAGATATTTATACACGTTTTTTACGTCAAAAAGGTAAAGATGTAATTTACATTTGTGGTTCTGATGAACACGGTGTAGCGATACCGATGCGTGCAAAAAAAGAAGGTGTTACTCCGCAAAATATTATTGATAAATACCACGGAATCATCAAAAAATCTTTTGTTGATTTCGGAATTTCATTTGACAACTATTCTCGTACATCATCTGAAATTCATCATAAAACAGCCTCTGATTTTTTCATTAAAATGTACAATGATGGCGAGTTTATCGAAGAAGTTACAGAGCAGTTATACGATGCCGAAGCGAACCAATATTTAGCAGATCGTTTTGTTGTTGGTACGTGTCCGAAATGCGGAAACGAAGAAAGCTACGGAGATCAATGTGAAAAATGTGGTACAAGTCATAATGCTACAGATTTAATCAATCCTAAATCGGCAATTACAGGAAATGTTCCTTCCTTAAAAGAAACAAAACATTGGTTTTTACCGTTAGATAAACACGAAGATTTTTTACGTAAATGGATCGTTGAAGGTCATAAACATGATTGGAAACCTAATGTTTTAGGACAATGTAAATCTTGGATTGATGACGGATTACGCCCTAGAGCCGTAACCCGTGATTTAGATTGGGGAATTCCGGTACCTATTGAAGGAGCAGACGGAAAAGTTTTATATGTTTGGTTTGATGCGCCTATCGGATATATTTCTGCTACCAAAGAATGGGCAGCTCGTGAAGGCAAAAACTGGGAAGATTATTGGAAAAAAGACGACACAAAATTAGTACACTTTATTGGTAAAGATAATATTGTATTTCACTGTTTAATTTTTCCATCGATGTTAAAAGCACATGGCGATTTTATTTTACCAGAAAATGTGCCAGCAAACGAGTTTTTAAATTTAGAAGGAAATAAATTATCAACGTCTAAAAACTGGGCGGTTTGGTTACACGAATATTTAGAAGATTTTCCGAATCAGCAAGATGTTTTACGTTATACTTTAACGGCAAATGCTCCAGAAAGTAAAGACAACGATTTTACTTGGAAAGATTTTCAAGCAAAAAATAATAACGAATTAGTAGCTATCTTCGGTAACTTTATAAACCGTGTTGTTGTTTTAACAAATAAATATTACGACGGACAAGTTCCTGCCGCTAATGAATTATCTGAAGTTGATGAAGATACTTTAGCGAGCTTAAAAGAATTTCCGAATGTAATTGCAAAATCTATTGAACGTTACCGTTTTAGAGAAGCGTCTCAAGAATTAATGAATTTAGCGCGTTTAGGAAACAAGTATTTGGCAGATGAAGAGCCTTGGAAAATGATTAAGATTGATGCAGAACGCACCAAAACAATTATGAATGTAGCTTTACAAATTGCTGCTGGATTAGCCGTTTTATCAGAACCTTTTTTACCGTTTACTTCTGCTAAATTGAAAAACATCTTAAATATTCGTCATAACGAGGAGTTTTCCGACGAAGTTATCTCTTCTGATAATGAGATTGCCACATCAAGCAGAAAAAACTTGACTCGCAATGACGAATTAACTTGGTCAGCTATTTCTGAAAAAAATATTTTAATTGCTGATAATCATCAAATAAATAAAGCTGAATTATTATTCGCTAAAATTGAAGATGCTGAAATTCAGGCGCAATTAGATAAGTTAGAAGCTACCAAAAAAGCAAACGAAGCTGAAAACAGAGTTTTAGAGCCTCAAAAAGAAACCATTGAATTTGATGATTTCACAAAAATAGACATTCGTGTTGGTACAATTATCGAAGCTGAAAAAGTAGCTAAAACTAAAAAGCTTTTAAAACTTACAGTTGATGTTGGTTTAGACACAAGAACCATCGTTTCTGGTATTGCCGAAAGCTTTAAACCTGCCGATATTATTGGACAACAAGTTAGTGTAGTTTGTAATTTAGCGCCACGTAAATTAAAAGGCATCGAAAGTCAAGGAATGATTTTAATGACAGATACTCCTGATGGCAAATTAACCTTTGTACAACCTTCTGAAAAGGTAACTAACGGTGAATTTATTTCTTAGATAAAAAATTAAAGCGCTATAAAAATTGTTTTTTCTCACAAAAATTCATATATTTAAATAAAAAATGCCTCACGATATTAATATTTTTAAAAATATATTTTCCCTTTTAAAGGAATGGTATAAAGAAGAATTAAATTATAGTGAAGACGATTTCAATCTCCACAATGATTTTAGTATTTTGAAATTAATTAAACTTCAATTTTTTGTAGCAGCTATAAATTCAAAAGAAAATGATTCTATATTAAGTGGGTATGACTTCTTTGCGATGCCTTATGGGCCTGTTGAAACTGATACTTACAAGAAAATCAAAAGTTCTGGCATAGAAGGGTTAAATATAGACAGGTATTCTACAAAAATATTAAGTAACTTTTCTTTTGTTGAAAGCCACCTACATGAAGAAATAATAAATTCCATAGGTATTTTAAAAAAGAACGAACCTAAGTTAATAATTGCTGATGCTAGTGATTTAGTTGAACTGTCTCATAAATGGAATTCTTGGAAAAGAAATTATTCTTTAGCTAGAATAAAAGGTAATTTTTCAGCTAGAATCCCCAACGAAGAAATTGTTAATGATAATAAAACTTTAAGCCTAGATCTAGTTTAACATTCATGAAAGATTTTTGGATAAGTAAAATTTCTTCTCACATAGATGAATTAGATAAAAATTGGCTTAAAGAAATTTACGATACGGCAAATTCAAATTACCTGAACAGTAAAATAGAATTTGACAAATCTAAAAACGAGGTTTTTTTAAAGTTTTTTAAAATAAATTTTAAAACTTATGTTAATAGAAATCTCATTATTTTATTTGAGTACTTAAATCGTTCAATTATAGTTGGAGAACCTTTTAAAAATGGTTTTAAAACTGAAATTGATAAGGTTATTATAGATTCCCATTTATTATTAAATGTTGTTGATTTTGATGATTCTTTTGATGATGATTTAATTTTAACTATAACGGATTATGTGATAAATCACAACCCTTTTAAACTGCTAAAAGATTGTTTAATTGAATACAGGTCTAGCTCAAACTATTTAATTAGACAATTTAAAAATCCTTCTCTGCATACTTTATTTGATATTTCAGATAATACTGATAACCTTCTTAAAGAGCTTAAAAATGAAACTCAAAAAAACCTTTTAAAACTTACTAAAGGGAATTTAGACTTATTAAGAAAAGACTTTAGTCTAAAATACAATATAATTGAACTTCAAAACCTTCTTCTAATAAAGAACAGACTTAATGAGCCTCGTTCTTTTTTTGAAAACGGTACCAATTTAGATGTTATATCTAACATCTTAATCGAAAAATGTGTCTTTCTTATTAGAAA
Organism: Tenacibaculum bernardetii; assembly: GCF_029125915.1. Lineage (NCBI taxonomy): Bacteria > Pseudomonadati > Bacteroidota > Flavobacteriia > Flavobacteriales > Flavobacteriaceae > Tenacibaculum > Tenacibaculum bernardetii. Next base: position 26,841 of record NZ_JAQJCU010000004.1, on the reverse strand, counting down.
GTTGGTCATAAGAAAGTCTACAGAAAAAAATGTTTTAAATGAAAATTATGTTTTTTTAGGTAATGAAATTGAGTTTAACTTAGACTCTCACATATTAAATTTAGATACATTTAAAGATTATGATGCTTATTCTCAAAATCATTTTTTATGTGATGAGAACAGAGAAAAAAGACTTGTTTTGATTAAAAATGCAGAAAAAATAATTCTAGAGGAGAAGACAAAACACACCGCAAAAGAGATTCACACTATAGTCAAATATTACAAAGACTTAGATGAAAACAATTATAAATTAGAACAAATCGATAAATTAACGACTTTATCAGACAATGATTTTGATAAATATGCTATAAATATTAAGCGAAACTATATAACAAATAATATTTTTTCTGAAAAATTAAAACACTTACCTAATGAATCTTTAATAGAAGCAATAAAAGATCATCTCGAAGAAATAAATTTAATACAACAGAAAACAAGTATTAACAACTTCTTTCCTTATTTTAAAGCCTGTCTTTATTTAAATAAATATATAGATAATGAATTAAAATTAATAAATAAAAACAATATCAAACTTGAAAAAATAAAGGAACTGGAGGATGTCTTAAAATATTTCAAAAAGGTTTATAATGTATATGTAGATAATTTAAAATGGTCTAAAATTCATCTAAATTATGCTTATCAATTACCATATAATGAAAGTATAACTAAACATAAAGAAATAGAAGTTTTCACCTCTTCTTCTTTTTCTTTACCAATAGACTACTTGATTTATGATAATTTAATTGAAAAATTAAAATCATATATTCCTCAAACGGAGAACACTATAAAAAATTTCTACAATATAAATTCTTTAATAAAAGTCTATGATGAAGAAAAAAACAAATTGCAAGGAACAATTAGTAAAAATTTAAAAAGTAATATTGAAATATTAGGTATTTTTAGTGCGATAATAACAATATCTTTTAGTGCAATTTCTATTTCCGCTGCAAAAATAAATTTTAAAGAAAAATTTTTTGTTTTCATAAGCTTATTTAGTATCCTTTTTCTCTTTATCATATTACTTAAGTCATATAATAAACCTGAAGAAAAATCTACTTTTAATATTGTTTGGTTATTTATTGGTTTTATGATTTTACTAATGTCGATTATGACAATTATGTATAATTATATTATAGTACAGTAAGAAACTTACATCATTATATTAATTCTATGCAACTCATTTCCTACATTTCATCTATTACAACTATTTCACAAAAATCAATTCAAAGCACCATTGAATTGTTAAATGAAGATTGTACCATTCCGTTTATTGCGCGTTACCGAAAAGAAAAAACTGGGAATTTAAACGAAGTTGAAATCGGACAAATAGTACAGTTAAAAGAACAATTTGAAGCTTTAGAAAAAAGAAAAGCTACAATTCTTAAAGCGCTGGAAGAACAAGATGTTTTAACCAATGAGTTAAAAGCGAAAATCGAAAAAACTAGCGATCTTACTGCGTTAGAAGATATTTATCTTCCATATAAAAAGAAACGTAAAACCAAAGCCGAAACTGCACGTAAAAACGGGTTAGAACCGTTGGCGAAGATGATTATGAGTCAGCGCGTAAATGATTTAAGTTTTACCGCTTCGAAATATATAAATGATGCAGTAGATTCGGAAGACAAAATTTTAGAAGGTGCTCGCCATATTATTGCTGAATGGATTAATGAACGTACTGATATTCGTAACAATATCCGTCATCAATTAGAACGTTATGCTTCCATTTCTACAAAGATCATCAAAACTAAAATAACCGAAGAGAAAGCACAGAAATTCAAAGATTATTTTGAATGGGAAGAGAATTTAAACCGCATTCCGTCACATAGGTTATTAGCCATTCTTCGTGCCGAAAAAGAAGGCTTTATCCGTGTAAAAATCGCTATTGATAATGAAAGAACGCTTCAGAAAATTGAAGATAGAGTTATCAACTCTCAAAACGATTGTGCTACTCAAATTGAGTTAGCAGTTGCAGATGCTTATAAGCGATTACTATTACCTTCTTTAACCAACGAAGCAATGACGCTTGCAAAGGATAAAGCGGATGAAAACGCGATAACCGTATTCGCTAAAAATTTACAACAATTGTTATTAGGTTCTCCTTTAGGTGAAAAACGAATTTTAGCAATAGATCCTGGTTTTAGATCGGGTTGTAAAGTGGTTTGCTTAAACCAACAAGGTGATTTATTACATAACGAAAATATTTACCCGAATGCACCTCAACATCAATCATCAGAAGCTAAAAATAAAATTAATTCACTAGTTGATAAACATCAAATAGAAGCAATTGCAATTGGTAACGGAACTGCATCAAGAGAAACTGAACAATTAATAAAAAGTATTCCGTTTAAAAACAACGTTGATATTTTTGTGATAAGTGAAGCCGGAGCTTCTATTTATTCAGCCTCTGAAATTGCAAGAGATGAGTTTCCTGATTATGATGTTACCGTTCGTGGAGCAATTTCTATCGGAAGAAGATTGGCAGATCCTTTAGCTGAATTGGTAAAGATTGATGCAAAATCAATCGGAGTTGGGCAGTATCAACACGATGTAGAACAATCAAAATTAAATAAATCGTTAGATACCGTTGTAGAGCATTGTGTAAATAAAGTAGGTGTTAATATAAATACAGCAAGTGCTTCGTTGCTAAGTTATGTTTCTGGTATTGGCCCGAAATTAGCAGAAAACATTGTGAATTATCGAAATGAAAATGGCGCATTTAAAAATAGAATTGCCATTAAAAAAGTGCCTCGTTTAGGCGGAAAAGCATTTGAGCAATCTGCCGGATTTTTACGTATTAAAAACAGCGATAATCCTCTAGATAATTCTGCCGTACACCCAGAACGTTATACTTTAATAAAACAAATGGCAAAAGATGCTGGTTGTAAATTAGCAGATTTAATAGGCAATACAACTGCTTTAAAACAATTAAAACTACAACACTATATTACTGACTCTTTCGGCTTACCTACGTTACAAGATATTGTAAAAGAATTAGAAAAACCCGGACTAGATCCGCGGGAAAAAGCAAAAGCATTTAGTTTTAACGAACATATTAAAACCATCGATGATGTAAGATCTGGAATGATACTTCCGGGAATCGTAAACAACATTACTAACTTTGGTTGTTATGTAGATATTGGCGTTAAAGAAAGTGGCTTAGTACACGTTTCTAACCTTTCTAATACATTTGTTAAAGATGTTAGTAAGCATGTAAGCTTGCAACAACATGTAGAAGTAAAAGTGATAGAAGTTGATGTTCAAAGAAAAAGAATACAGCTTTCTATGAGTTATAGCCATTCTTAAAAAACTGTTTTATCTCTCTAAATAACCTTAACACCTCAATTTATTATAAAAAAATAAGCTCAGCGTTAAAATTAACGCTGAGCTTATTTATATAAAAATATTACTTTCTTGTTACCTTAGTTATTAATTATCCATGAAAAATAATATAATTTACCAATTTGTCCAGTTCCTGGAGCAACAAAGTATTCTTTACCAAACAAGTTCGTTCCACCTATTTTAAATTTAGATTTCATTGATGGTATTTTATAATTTAATTGTGCATCTATAACTGTTCTTGCATCTACTTGACCTTTTACAAAAGTTGAAACCCATCTAAATTCGTCTTGCCATCTTGCATTTACATTAAATCCAAAATTTTTAAAAAGCTTCTCATTTCCAAATTGAGCTTTTACAGTGTGCTTAGGTGTATTAAAATTTGGCTCAAATGATCCAAAATCTAAATCCTCTTTCATTTCATAATTTGCGAAATTATAGTTGAAACCTAAACTGTAATTTTTAAACATTTTTGTTTGCACACCTAAACCTAATCCATATGAGTGCACTTGTGATTTAGCATTTGTAATTAAATTAAACTCACTTACATTACCAATTAATACTGCATTATTTGCATCAGCATCTAATTGTCCTGTTGCTATAACTTCACCAATATTAGGAACAGTAATATCTTGATAAAATACAAAATCGTTATGAAAACTATAATAAGTATTAAAATCTAAATATAAATTTGACCCTGCAACATTTAAAAGCCCTCTATAACCTAGCTCAAAAGTTTTAACTTCTTCTGCCACTATACTATTGTATTCTGACTTAATTAAGAACTGGTTATTTGTTATAAACTCTTGGTCATAAATTGATCTTGTTAACAATGCGTTATTAATTAAATCACCCCCCGTTACAGCTGTTGTAGTTCCATCAATTCTTCTTAGATTGTCATAAACAGAACCTACAGTAGTTTTCCTTGCTGAAGGAGCGAACATATATTGCTCTTGAATAGTAGGGTTTCTAAATCCCGTCTGAAAAGAAGCTCTTACAATTTGATCATTGCTTTCTCCTAATGCATAATTAAGTGCAACTCTTGGTGAATAATTGGCTTTAAAATTTTCAGACTTATCATAACGAATAGACCCTGTGAACTTTAATTTATCATCTAAAAATTTCTTTTGAATTTGCGTGTAAAAACCATACTCTTCAATACTAATTTCTTCTACGGCATCATTAAAAATAGTTCCTTTAGAATCAGGATTGTAATTTCTATAAGATCCTCCTAACTGAACGTCAGCCCAATCATCCAATAAACTTTTAAGGTTGTAATTACCATCAACATGCGAATAAGAACTTCTGTCATAAATCTTACTTCCTCCTTCAGTTACCAATGTTGAAGTAACTGAATTAAACCCATTATTAAACTCTTGCGTACCTGGGTTTAATCTATATTGATCTGCTGATGCTCTAGCTAATATCCTTACACTCTGGTCCACATCACTCACATTAAATGGATTACCTGAAGGTCCAATAAGTCCTGAGTAATTAGAAACTAAAGCATCTATATAGTTAACCGCATAATTATCACCCCAAGTTGGTATGTAACCTGTTGTACCAGCTAAAACTGGTATTTTAGCATCTGCTAATCTATTTAATCCTTGAGCTGTTCTTGTTAAATCATAAGTATCTCCTGCATCATTACGAGTGTAATATCCTCTAACAAAAAAGTTATCTCCTTTTATTTCTAACTTAGATTGGCCTATATAATAATTACGTTGTGCAAATCTTGATGTTATTCCTTGAAACATATTATCTCCCTTAGCCAATCTCGTTGCTAAAATAACCTCTAATGATTCATCTTTAAAAGGACGGTAATGTAAAGATGTTGAAAACTTCAAATTCTTAGATTTATAATCTCTTAGTAGCTCTCTTTCTGTATATCCTTTTCTACTTACATGAGTTCCTGTAGGGAAATTAAACGTTGAGTCTGGATCTGATGATGAAGCTGGTAAATAACCTAAAAAAACAAGTATTGGAGTCGAGCTTGCTAAATCAGCAAAATCTTCATCGCCATAAGTATTAATCCCGTCATAATCCACTGGAGTATCAAGACGTCCATCAATCATTTCATTAGTATCAATCTTCTTATTTCTAGAATCCGTAGCATGCCATTCTTCAGCCTCGTAATATGAAAAATTTACTTTAGCTGCAAAAGCATCACTAAACTTATATGCCATACGAACTGTAGCGTCATAAAAAGGGTTATTACCTGCTGCTTTCTGACTAGTAGTACCACTTTTTAACAAGAAACTTATTCCTGAATAATCAAAAGGGTTCTTAGTATTCATTAGCATAATACCATTATAAGCATTTGCACCATATAATGCTGAAGATGCTCCTGGTAATACTTCTACACTCTTAATATCTAGCTCTGAAATACCTGATAAGTTACCTGCACTAAAGTTTAAAGCAGGTGCTGCCGTATCCATACCATCAACTAATTGCACAAATCTTGAGTTACCAAAATCTGCGAAACCTCTAGTGTTTATAGATTTGTATCCATAACTAATTTCTCTAGCATCTACTCCTTTTAAATTGGCTAATCCGTCGTAAAAAGAATTTGAACTACTCTTTTTTATATCTGTTAAACCTAATCGTTCAATTGTAACCGGAGATTCTATAATTCTCTCTGGCACTCTTGATGCAGATATAACTACTTGATCTAATAAAAGATTTTCTTTAAGAATTACATTTACACTATTTTCTGATGTAACCACAATAGTCTCTGTTCTATAACCAAAAGCAGAAACATTTATTGTTTGAGGAAATTTACCATCTAATAAAATTGTAAACACACCCTCTTCATCTGATGTTGTACCTTTATTACCTCCTACAATTTCAGCACCGTAAAATGGCTCTAAATACTCATCATATACTATTCCTTTTATTTTTACTTGTGAATACATTGTTGCAATGCACAAAGTAAAAACAATAATCATTAATTGTTTTTTTAACATTTTTTAAATTATTATAAAGTTTTGAAAAATTATTCTTCTAATGAAAAGTTTATAGGAAAACCATATTTAACAGATACTGTTTTTCCATTGTTTTTGGCTGGTTTGAAATTAGGTAATTCAAACACAACTCTCTTTGCTTCTTCGTTTAATATCTCCCCATTATTTGGGCCAATAGCTTTTACGTTTCTTACATAACCGTTTTTATCGATTATAAAACGAACCCAAACCTCACCTTGTATTTGGCTTCTAATTGCCTCACTAGGATAAACAAAATACTTGTTAATATGTTTAATCATCTCTGCATTAAAGCAATCTAACTCCTCACTTTTTTTAGTATTTAAACACCCTTTAAATGTAGGAATATTATCTACGTAATAAAGTTTTGATGCTTTCATAACCTCTTCCTTCGATAACTTCTCTTTTAAGCTATTAATACTTTTTTTCAGAGTATAAATAGCTTTTTGACCATTATTCTTATTGATACTTTCAGAAACATTTACCGCTGTTTTTTTAGCTTCTATTATTTCTGTTGGCTCAACAGGAACATTAGCCTTTATTCCATTCTCTAGTAATTTTACTGGCTTTGCAATTTGTGCTATTTTTACAACCTTTCTTTTCTTTAAAAATCGTCTGTTTGCTGATATTTTAACTTTTATCTGCCTATTTTTATTTTTATTTGAATCTTTAACAGGCTCAATAGAACATTTTGTTACAGATATACTGTTCATATCTATAGAAGATTCATCTGGGGTTGAACAGACCTCGTTTTGGCCATAAAAGTTTAAAATAGTGAACATAAACACTATAAGGGAAAATTGTTTTTTCATTTTTTTATATGTAATGTTAATTCATTTATTAAAGGGGGGGTGCAAATTTACATTTAAATAAATTCATAAAAAATAAAATAAAACACTATTAATCAGCAACTTACTAAAAGTGTCTATTTTTAAAAACCTACTTATTACCTAACATTAAAAGTTCGCTTACCACAACTTCGGTTATATAACGTTTTTCACCTGCTGAAGTTTCATAAGACCTTGATGTTAATTTACCTTCAATCATTACTTCTCTTCCTTTAGTTAAATACTTTTCTACAATATCTGCTGTTTTATTCCAAGCAACTAAATTGTGCCATTCTGTATCTGTAATTTTTTCTCCTGCAGCATTTTTATAAGTTTCATTAGTTGCTATTGATAGCTTTGCTACTTTTTTCCCGCTTTCTAAAGTAATAATTTCTGGGTCATTACCTAAGTTTCCTATTAACTGTACTTTGTTTCTTAACGTATTCATAAGATAAGTTTTAAATGGTTATTATTTGCCAATTCGTTTTGACACTGCAAAGATGAAGTACCATGCTAATTAAAAACGGTTAGTAATCATTTGTTTTCGTTTGTAAATGAATGTAAATGTTTAATTAGATTTAATATCTTTGTTTATCAAACACTTAACTTATGGAATTTCATTTAGAAACTGATCGATTAATTTTAAGAGAAATACGAAAAACAGATACTAACGGAATGTTCGAGTTAGATTCTAATGAAAAAGTGTACGAATATTTAGGCAAAAACCCCATAAATACAATTCTACAAGCTGAAGAGAATATTCAGTTTATTCATCAGCAATATCAAGAGTTAGGTATCGGGCGATTTGCCTGTATTGAAAAAGAAACTGGAGAATTTATAGGTTGGTCTGGCTTAAAATTAAATACAGGCACAAAAGAAGCGTTAAACGGTTATCAAGATTTTGTGGATATCGGTTATCGTTTTATTCCGCGTTTTTGGGGTAAAGGATATGCCTCTGAAACTGCTTTTGCTTCTTTAGAATTCGGATTTAAAAAAATGAATTATGATGTTATTTACGGTGCCGCAGACACCAATAATATTGGGTCGAATAAAATTTTAAACAAAATCGGATTGCAGTTTGTAAATCAATTTAATTACAAAGATGTAAAAGTAAATTGGTATGAACTTAAAAAAGCTAACTATGGAAAATAAAAAATGTTTAGAGTGCGAAGAAAAAGTAATTGGGAGAGTTGATAAAAAATTCTGCTCAGATTATTGCCGAAATTCTTACAATAACAAAGTAAATAAAGACAGTAAAAACCTTATTAGAAATACCAATAATCGCTTACGAAAAAACTATAAAATTCTTACAGATTTAAATATTTCTGGTAAAACAAAAGTAAGCAGACGTAAGTTGTTTGATAAGGGTTTCGACTTTAAATTTATTACCTCTATTTATCACACAAAAACAGGCAACACTTATTACTATGTCTATGATCAAGGTTATTTAGAACTCGAAAGTGAATTGTTTTTATTGGTAAAACAAGATTAACTTCCCCAAGTATTTCCTTTAATTTTTAATGCTGCTTTTAACACATCCTTCTGGCTAATTTGCCCAACTAATTTTCCGTTTTCCACAATAGGAAAACGCCTTCTCTTAGATTCTAAGAACTTATTTGCAGCATCAAATATGTTCATATTACCATCAATGGTTTCTACTTTTTTAACCATTGCTTTTTCAACTGTATTATTTTTATCAATAGGTAAATTATGATACCTACTATCTGATATTTGTTTTAAACAGTCTCCTTCAGAGATAATACCAACCAACTCATTATTTTCATTTACTACCGGACCACCAGAAATTTTATTTTTAATTAATAAATCAATAACTTGCTCTATAGATTCATTTTCTTTAAACGTAATTAAATCTTTGGTCATATAGTCTGAAACCAAAAATGGTTCTGTTTTATTTTCTGATTGATTTGTTCGTTTTCCTTGAAAATTTTTAATTGCCATAAATATTATTTTTTACACTTTAAATATACTCATTTTTAGTCGGTTAATTATTCAACCACTTAAAAGATAATTTTCCTTATTTTTATACTCACATAAAATCTACTATGAAATCATCAAACAATTTTATTGCAGTAATAATTATTCTTTTAACTGTTTATTGGAGTTTTAGCGATATAACACCTACAGTTATGACTGCTGATGAAGAATTAAAAACAACTGATTTCTCATTAGTTAACGCGCTTTATCATTTAAAAAACATCTCTCAAAAAACACACCATACAGGTTCTCCTGAACATAAAGTAGTACAAGATTATATTGTAAACGAACTTCATAAATTAGGATTAGAAACTGAAATTCAACAAAAAACTGTCATAAATAAAAAATGGAGAGCAAGTACAACTCCCCAAAATATTATTGCCAAAATTAAAGGTACCGAAAACGGAAAATCATTGTTGCTTTTAACGCATTACGATTCGAATCCGCATTCTTCTCTAGGTGCCAGCGATGCTGGTTCTGGCGTTGTAACAATTTTAGAAGGTCTTCGTGCTTTTTTAGCTAAAAAAGAGCAACCTAAAAACGATATTATTATCCTTTTTTCTGATGCTGAAGAATTAGGATTACTCGGTGCTCAGGCTTTTGTGAAAAACCATCCTCTTGCAAAAAATATTGGATTGGTTTTAAATTTTGAAGCCAGAGGTAGTGGTGGTGCTAGTTATATGCTAATGGAAACAAACGGTAAGAATAAAACAATATTAACCGAATTTTTAAACTCTAATCCTAAGTATCCTGCTGCAAATTCTTTAATGTACAGCATCTATAAAAAATTGCCAAACGATACAGATTTAACGGTTTTTAGAGAAAACGGAAACATAAACGGCTTTAATTTTGCCTTTATTGATGATCACTTTGATTATCATACAGCGCAAGATTCTTATGAAAGACTCGATAGGGAAACACTACAGCATCAAGCAGAATACTTTACAACATCGTTAAATTATTTTTCGAATTCTGATTTAACAAACACCAATAGTGATAAAGATTATATCTATGTAAATTTTCCTTTTACAAAGCTTTTAACGTATCCGTTTTCTTGGGTTTTACCCATGTTTATAATCGCTTTACTATTTTTTATAGCTTTAATTTTCTTCGGATTAAAAAGAGAAAAAATAACTATTAACGGGTTATTAAAAGGTTTTATTCCTTATACCATTGCACTAGTTCTTTGTATTGGTTTATCATATGGATTATGGTTATTAATTTTAATGATACATCCCCAATATGCCGATATGTTACATGGTTTTACCTATAATGGATATCAATATATAATGGCATTTGTATGTTTAAATAGTTGGATTTTGTTTAAAATATATAACACCTGTAAAGAAGCTAAAACTACCGATTTATTTATCGCTCCGATTTTTATGGGGCTTGTTTTAAATTATGTAATAACACAATATTTACCAGGCGCAGGATTTTTTATCATTCCTATTTATGCTTCTTTATTAATGCTAGCTATTTTAATTTTCCTGAATGTTAATACCAGAACAAGTGCTACCTTATTTGCCATTATAGCAATACCTACAATATATATAATTGCACCTATATTACAATTATTTCCTGTTGCATTAGGTTTAAAAATACTATTTGTATCTGCTTTTTTATTGGTACTAATATTCGGATTTATTTTACCTGTTTTTCATCAACAAAAAAGGAAAAACAACTGGCAAAAAATTACAGGATTAACAACTATTTTTCTCTTCGGATTAGCAACTTTTAATAGCGGGTTTTCAATTGACAATAAAAAACCCAACAGCATTGTTTTTATACAAAACTCTGACACCGATACTTCTTATTGGGCGACCTACAACAAAACCTTAGATGGTTTTATAAAACAAGTTTTTAAAGATGATTTTACAGAAGGAAACCTACCTTCTATAAAAGGAAAAAGCAAATACAATACGAACTTTAGTTTTCATAAAAAAACAGCAAACAAAAACTTTAGCACTTCTATTATAACCATAAACGAAGATGTTGTTATTGGTAATGAAAGAAAATTAATTTTTACGATAACACCTACTAGAAAAATAAATAGATACGAGTTTAACAACAATGAGACTATTCCTATAAAAAACCTAAAAGTAAATGGTGCTTTTTATGATAATGGAAAAGAGTTTATTGCTGATGAAGGGACGCTTTTAATTTATCAAATGGCAAATTCAGATAAAAATATTACGATGTCTTTTACAATTGATAAAAACGTAAAACCTAACATTACATTAAATGAAATATCATACGATTTGTTATCTAATAAGAAAATGAATTTAAAACCGCGAAGTGAAATTATGATGCCAATGCCATTTATAATAAATGATGCTATTATTGTTTCTAAAAAATTAACGTTTTAAAACAAAAAAGCGCTTAACTAAAATTAGTTAAGCGCTTTTTTGTGGTTTTTATAGTTTATTAATCTATGTGAGAAACACGTAATGTGTTTACCATTCCTTTTGCTTTTACAGGCATAGATGATAAATTAATCATAAAGTCACCAGTTTTAACAAACCCTTTTTCTTTACATATTTCATTAATATCTTCTAGAGTATCATCAGTACTTAATTCACGATCGTAATAATAAGCTCTAACACCCCATAATAGATTTAACTTACCTAATATTCTTTTTTCTGAAGAAAAGGCTAGTACGTGCGATTTTGGCCTCCAGGCTGAAACCTGAAAAGCAGTATATCCACTATTTGTTAAGGTAGTAATTGCAGCTGCATTAATATCATCAGCCATTAAAGCTGCATGATGACAAACCGATTTTGTAATAAATCTGTTCGTACGAATATGTGGTGCTTCTTGTGGCACTTTAATTAAATCAGAAAATTCAACACTACCAATAATTTCTGTCATCTTTTTAATAACACGTATTGGGTGTTTTCCTACAGATGTTTCTCCAGAAAGCATTACTGCATCTGCTCCATCCATAATTGAATTTGCAACATCATTTACCTCTGCTCTTGTTGGCACCGCATTTTCAATCATTGTTTCCATCATTTGCGTTGCAATGATTACAGGAATTCTTGCTTGCTTTGCTCTTCTTACCAACATTTTCTGAATCAACGGAACGTCTTGCATTGGTACTTCTACGCCTAAATCTCCACGAGCCACCATTAATCCATCACAATACGGAATTAAAGCATCAATATTTTCAACAGCTTCTGGTTTTTCAATTTTTGCAATTACCGGAACTCTGTATCTTGATTTTTGCTTAATTAAATCGCGTAACATTCTTAAATCCTCTGGGTTTCTAACAAATGATAATGCAATCCAATCTACTTCTTGCTCTAAAGCAAAAACAGCATCTTTTTTATCTTTTTCTGTTAATGCTGGTAATGATATGTTGGTGTTTGGTAAATTAACTCCTTTTTTAGATTTTAAAGCACCACCTACAATAACCTTGGTAACAACTTCTGTTCTCTTATCTGTAGAAACTACTTCGAATAATAATTTACCGTCATCAACTAAAATTTGTTCACCTGCTTTTACGTCTTTCGGAAAACGCTGATAGGTCATAAAAGCTTTTTCTTTGGTTCCTTTACATTCTTCTGTCGTAAAAGTAAAAGTATCTCCTGCTTTTAATTCTACTCCATCATTCATTACTCCAACTCTAAGCTTAGGTCCTTGTAAATCTGCTAAAATAGCTACATTATAACCTTGCTCTTCATTAATTTCTCGTATTTGACGAATACGTTGTTTTACATCTTCATAATCGGCATGAGAAAAATTAACTCTAAAAACATTTACTCCAGAAGCTGCCATTTCAGCTAAAATTTCTTTTGTATTTGTTGCAGGTCCTAGGGTTGCTACAATTTTTGTTTTTTTGTTATGTGGCATAATTTAAAATATTAAAAAATCTTTCGACTTTAGGGATTCTACTTCTATTTTATAAGAAGTAATAATTTGAGGTATTTTATTTATCATATCAATTGTTTTCACAATGTATTCTAAATCAAAATCTCCTTCTATTTTTAAAAAGAAATCAACTTTTTTTTTCTCAGGAACAAGATGTGTTATTGAGTCGCTCTCAGAGAAAAAACCTGTTGCTACTGTTTTTTGGGTTAACTTATAAACATTGGCTATTAAAAACCAATCGTTATCTAACTCTGTATTTGTATATTCATATACCGAGTAAAAAGATTGCGTATTTTTTTTTGTGAAATCTAAATCATAACTCGCTTTACTAAAACTGGTATGTAAATACTTATTTAGTAAATACGCTAGTTTATACTCATTAAGTACCGTATGAATACCTATTAATGCATAATCACTTGCACAAAACTCGTTAATATTCAATGTATAAGTAGCCATAAAAACAACTATTTGCTTTTGGCTAAATTACTGAATGTATCTAAAATATAATGTGAAATTTATGAAAACGTTTTCGTACTAATGTTAAGAATTTTCCATTTGACTTTGCATTGCAAAATATACTCTTTTTGCAGCAATTTCTTCGGCTTTCTTTTTAGAGGTAGCTCTTCCTTTACCTATAATGTTTCCATCAATACTAACGCGCACACTAAAGTGTCTCTTACTTTGGTTTCCGGAATCTTCGTATGATTCGAATTTATACTTTTTCTTATTCTTTTGGCACCATTCTATAACAAATCCTTTATAACTAGATATTTTTCCCTCTAACCTTTCAATATCTACATAAGGCAATACTACTTGATCGTAAATAAATTGATTACAATAATTATAACCTCTATCTAAATAAATAGCACCAATTAGTGCCTCAAATATATTACCGTAAATATTATTACTAATATTAGCTGGTGGAATGTTACTTTTTACAAAACGAAGTAATTCTAAATCTTTACCTAAAGTATTTAAATGTGCCCTACTTACAACTTTAGATCGCATTTGAGTTAAATATCCTTCATCTCCTTCCGGAACTTTTTTATACAGGTAAGATGCCATTACTGACCCTAAAATAGCGTCACCTAAAAACTCTAATCGTTCGTAATTAATGGGGCGTCCTTTTTCATCCACTAATTTTAATGACCTATGTGTAAACGCTTTCTTATAATGTGAAAGTGTTATAGGTTTAAAGTTGAGCAGCTCTTTTAATTCGTAGTAAAAATTTTCATCCTCTTTATTTTGTGGCTTAACTATTCTACGAAGAAAATTCATAAGAAATTAATCTAATTTTCTAAATACTACACAAGCATTATGACCACCAAAACCAAACGTGTTACTCATTGCTACTTTAACCTCTCTCTCTTGAGGTTTGTTTAACGTTAAGTTTAACTCAGAATTGATATTTTCATCAACATTTACATGATTAATTGTTGGAGGGATAACTCCGTGTTCCATCGCTAATATAGAAGCAATCGACTCTACCGCTCCAGCAGCACCAAGTAAGTGTCCTGTCATAGATTTTGTTGAATTAATATTGATGTTTTTAGCATGCTCACCAAAAACTTCAGATATCGCTTTTAATTCTGCAACATCACCTAAAGGTGTAGAAGTACCATGTGTATTAATATGGTCTACATCTTCTGGCTTTAAACCTGCATTTTCAAGACAATTTTTCATTACAGCTATTACACCAATTCCATCAGGATGTGGTGCTGTCATATGGTAAGCGTCAGATGACATTCCTCCACCAATAACTTCTGCATAAATTTTTGCTCCACGTGCCTTAGCATGTTCGTATTCTTCTAACACAAGCGCTCCTGCTCCTTCTCCTAAAACAAAACCATCACGTTCGCCATCAAAAGGTTTTGAGGCTGATTTATAGTTTTCATTATTTGTAGAAAGTGCGTGCATTGCATTAAAACCTCCAACACCTGCATATGTAATAGCAGCTTCACTACCACCTGTTACAATAACATCACAGTGTCCGAGTCTTATGTAATTTAATGCATCGATCATCGCGTTTGCTGATGATGCACATGCAGATACCGTTGTATAATTAGGTCCCATAAATCCATTTTTAATAGAAATATGACCTGGTGCGATATCAGCAATCATTTTAGGAATAAAAAATGGGTTAAATCTTGGTGTACCGTCTCCAGCACCAAACTCCATAGCTTCGTTTTGAAAAGTTTCTAAACCTCCAATACCAGCTCCCCAAATTACTCCTACTCTAAACTTGTTAATTTCGTCTAGGTTTAGTTTCGAATCTACTATTGCTTCATCAGAAGCTACCATAGCATATTGCGTAAACCTATCCATTTTACGCGCATCTTTTCTGTTGATGAAATCTGTTGCGTTAAAGTTTTTTAACTCACATGCAAAACGAGTTTTGAACTTGGCAGCATCGAAATACGTTATAGGCGCAGCTCCGCTAACTCCGTTAACCAAGCTATCCCAATACTCTTCTATATTGTTTCCTATTGGCGTTAATGCGCCAAGTCCAGTTACTACAACTCGTTTTAATTGCATATAAATATTATTTTTTAGCTTCTTCGATATAGCTTACTGCCTGACCTACTGTACCAATGTTTTCTGCTTGATCGTCTGGAATTTGGATATCAAATTCTTTTTCGAATTCCATGATTAATTCAACAGTATCTAAAGAATCTGCTCCTAAATCATTTGTGAAGCTTGCTTCGTTTGTTACTTCGTTATCGTCTACTCCTAATTTATCTACGATAATCGCTTTTACTCTTGATGCTATGTCTGACATAATTTGTTTGTTTTAAAATTTAAAATCGATGCAAAAATACAAATCTTAGTTATTAATTCTAACTTTTGCTCGAAAATGTGTGGTCTAATATAAAAAAAATATTGAATATTTTGCTACAAACACCACCGTTGTTAATAATTATTCTTTTTTTTGTAGTAACAAAATACTTCTATTTATCATGAAACGTATCGTAATTTTTGCTTCTGGTTCTGGTTCTAATGCCGAAAACATCATAAAACACTTTCAAAATTCCAATATTGCTACTGTTACTCACGTGTTATCTAACAATGAACATGCCAAGGTTTTTGAAAGATGCGAACGTTTAAATGTAAATGCATCTTTGTTTGATAAAGAAAATTTTGAGAAAGAAGATACTGTTTTAAACTTTTTACATGTTGAAGCTGATATAATTATACTCGCTGGTTTTTTATGGCGTATTCCTGCTAAAATAGTTGCTGCTTTTCCTAATAAAATAATTAATATTCACCCTGCATTATTACCGAAATACGGCGGAAAAGGCATGTATGGCATGAATGTTCATAAGGCTGTAAAAGAAAATAATGAAACAGAAACGGGAATTACAATTCATTATGTAAACGAGAATTATGACGAAGGTGCTATTATTTCTCAAACAAAAACTGCACTTACAAATACCGATACTACTACTGATATTGCAAATAAAATTCACCTGTTAGAACAAGAGCATTTCCCTAAAGTTATTGAAAATATAATTTTACAAAATGTCTAAAAAGAAAAAATACTACGTTGTTTGGAGAGGTAAAAAAACAGGTGTTTTTAACTCTTGGGATGTTTGCAAAAAACAAATCACAGGTTTTGAAAACGCACAGTATAAAGCCTTCATAGACAAAACTGCTGCTGAAATTGCTTTTACAAAAAGCTATAATGAATACATAGGTAAAGACACTAAAAAAGTTATTTTATCTGCTGAAGAAAAAGCCAAATGCGGAATTCCTGATTTAGAAAGTATTTCTGTAGATGCTGCTTGTGCTGGAAATCCTGGCGTAATGGAATACCGAGGAGTTTTAACAAAAACTAAAAAAGAAATCTTTAAAATGGGACCTTATAAAAAAGGAACCAATAATATTGGTGAGTTTTTGGCTTTGGTGCACGGAATTGCGCTCTTAAAGAATAAAAAAATGGACAACTATCCTATTTATTCAGATTCTAGAACAGCAATGAGTTGGGTTAAAAAAAAACAATGTAGAACTAACGTAACTTTTGACGCCAGTAATAAAGAGATTTTAGATCTAATAAAACGTGCCGAAAAATGGCTCAAAGAAAACACCTTTACAAACCCAATATTAAAATGGGAAACGAAGGCTTGGGGAGAGATTCCTGCTGATTTTGGTAGAAAATAAAATAACCGAGTAAAAAACTCGGTTATTTATATAAATCAATAAACTAACTAAATACTATTTAACTGCCATTTTTGTTTCTTCTCTCCAGGTCTGAACACTCGCTATAACATTATCTGAGTAATCAATTTCCTTTAAACCATCTTCTTTCCACATAAACCACTTCCCTACTTTTTTACCAGCATTGTAGTGTGCAATTGTTTTTTTATTTCCACTGGCATCAAAAGACGTCCAAGTTCCTGATAATTTTTTATCCTTAAAAAACCCTTGCTCTTTTACCTTACCATCTTTATAAAAATAAGTTGCTTTTACTAAATCACCTGATTTTTCAAATTTTGGTTCTATATCTTGAGCTTGTAGTAATGATACTGATAAAATACAAGCTGCTATTATTAATTTTTTCATATCTAAATTTTTATAATTAACACTTATAATCCAAATATATAAAAATATTTACACAATACAAACATTTAGATAACATTAATTTAACATTGCGATTATTCCTTTATGAATGAGTATTAATTTTTAAATTTGATTTTTTAATGACTTAATCTTATAATTTTATTTACAACATGAATATTTCACAATATATTTTAACAGGGTTGGTTGCTTTAATTCATATATACATTATGATTTTAGAAATGGTTTTATGGACAAGACCTAAAGGAATAAAAACGTTTGGTTTAAAAAATAAAGAATTTGCTGAAGAAACAAAAGTACTCGCAGCAAACCAGGGTTTGTATAATGGTTTTTTAGCTGCTGGTTTAATTTGGGCTATATGCTCACAAAAAACAGATGTCGCTATTTTCTTTTTAACTTGTGTTTTTATAGCAGGTATTTATGGTTCTTATTCTACAAAAAAGCCTAGAATTTTTATTATTCAATCTGTACCTGCTTTAATTGGTATTGTCTTGTTGATGCTGTAAATTGCAGTCACATAAAAGAAATAGTACTCGATACTAACTTTATTTATTAATTTTTAAATTATATACATGAAAGAATATTTAGATGAACTTCAAGTTTTATTAATAGAATACACTCCAAAACTTATAACGGCTATTGCTATTTTAGTTATTGGTTTGTTTATGATTAAAATGATGGTTAAGCTTTCTAAAAAAGTAATGACCAAACAAAATGTCGATCTAACGCTTCAAAAGTTTCTAGGTGATTTAGTTAGCTGGTCACTTAAAGCCTTATTGTTTGTTACCGTTATATCTCAACTAGGTGTTGCAACTACATCTTTTGCTGCTATTTTAGGAGCCGCTGGTTTAGCCGTTGGTTTAGCATTACAAGGATCACTTGCTAATTTTGCTGGTGGTGCTTTAATTATGATGTTTAAGCCGTTTAAAATTGGTGATTTAATAGAAGCTCAAGGAATAACTGGTGTCGTAAAAGAAATACAAATCTTTAAAACCCATGTAAATACTCCTGGCAATAAATTAGCTATTATTCCTAACGGATCATTATCTAACGGAAACATTATTAATTATACTGCAGAAGGAAACTTAAGAGTAGATTTAACTTTTGGTGTTTCTTACGATGCCGATATTAAAAAGACTAAAGAAGTTTTTATGAAAGTTTTAACTTCTAATCCTAAAGTATTAAAAGATCCTGCACCGACTGCAAAAGTATCTGAGTTAGCAGATAGTTCTGTAAACTTTGCAGTTAGACCTTGGGTAAAAACTGAAGATTATTGGGAAGTACATTTTGAAACTATCGAAAGTGTAAAACTTGCATTAGACGAAGCTGGAATAGACATTCCTTATCCACATACTGTTGAAATTCAGAAACAAGGTTAAACTTTCTTTTTTTCAGGAATAGCAATAAAATCTTTTAAGTAAAAGGGTTCAAAATAAGCGACATCTTCGATGTCGTTTTTTTTATACTTATTGTAACTCAATACTGCCATTTCTTTGGCTGACGGAAATTCATCTTCAATAAATACAGCGTTATCATGAATAATTACCTCTTTACATTTAGCTGCTCCATCACCTAAAAAATAAACTTTTCCTTTTGATAATTCCTCTTTAA
The DNA here is from genome assembly GCF_029125915.1 of Tenacibaculum bernardetii. Taxonomy (NCBI): domain Bacteria; kingdom Pseudomonadati; phylum Bacteroidota; class Flavobacteriia; order Flavobacteriales; family Flavobacteriaceae; genus Tenacibaculum; species Tenacibaculum bernardetii. The sequence goes on along the minus strand of NZ_JAQJCU010000004.1, from coordinate 7,604 downwards.
AAGAATCTTCAGTAATTATTTCTGCTTTAATTTCTCTTACTTGCTCGTAAATTGAATTATAAACAGCTGAATATACTTCCATTCTTCGCGCATCTAGTAATGGCACTATCAATCCTTCTTCAATAGAAATACTATGTGCAAGTGATTTTAAAGTTTCTATAGAAATTAATGGCTTATCAATAGCAAAACACATTCCTTTTGCTGCAGAAACTCCTATGCGAAGCCCTGTATAAGACCCAGGACCTTTACTAACTGCTACTGCATCAAGATTACTTGTTATTACGTTAGCTTCTTTTAAAAGATCTTGAATAAAAGGGTGTAATTTTTCTGCATGAGAATAATTACCATCATTTAATTCTCTAATAGCTAAAACTTCTCCGTTTTTAGCCAAACTAACCGAACAATTTTTAGTTGCAGTTTCTATGTTAAGTATCAATGCCAAGTTGTAAATTTTTGAGCAAAGATAGTCTTAAAAAACAAAAAACTCATCAGCTAAAAAGCGATGAGTTTTATTAAAATATTGATTATGTTTTTAATCTAATAGAATATCTTCTCCGTAGTAAAACTTTAATACTTTGGTTGTAAATACGTAGTTATACTTTGCTCTAATCATTGTTCCTTCAGCGTTTACTAAACGATTACGAACCTGATCATAATCAAATTGTGTCATAGAACCATAATCATAACTTACCTGTGCATTTTTAAAAGCTTCTTTCTGTGCTCTTAGTGAAAGTTCTGATGCCTCAAATGATTTTGCCGCTGCTTTTGCATCCTGATAAGATTGCTCTATTGTTTGTTGTAATTGTAATTTTTGGCTATCTAATCTTGTTTCTGTAATTAGCTTACTAATTTTAGAACGTTGCACACTAGCATCCGTTTTAAAACCGTTAAAAATCGGAATATTAACATTAAAACCAACTCCATAACCTAAATTATTATCTAATTGAGTTAAAAAATCAGGATTAGAAAAACCTGTTGGTAAGTCTAAATTATATCCATAATTTGTTCCAACACTACCCGAAGCTGTTACAGATGGCATATATGCCGATCTTGCGATTGCAATAGAAAGATCTGCATTTTTAATATTTAATTTTGCTCTAGCAATTTCTGGCCTATTTGTTAAAGCCTTTTTATACACCTCTTCTGAAGTACTATATAACATTGCTGAAGATGGTGAATCTATTTCTATTTTCGCTACATCAAAATTATTAAAAGGCACTTGTAATAACTGTGATATATTAAGTAATGCTAAATTCAAAGCATTTTCTTGAGTAATTACGTTTTGTGCATCATTTGCCGCGGTAGACTGTACGTTTAACAAATCGCTTTTAGGAACTGCGCCAGCATCAAATTGTGCTTTTGCTCTCTCTATTTGCTTCTGGCTAATAGTTGCTTGAGTTGTTGCTACAAGTAAGTTTTCTTTAGCAAACAAAGCATTTAAATAAGAATTAACAACTCGTAAAGCTATATCATTCTCAATTACTTGTAAATCTAACTTACTTCCTTCTACACCTAATTGTGCTTGTTTATAGGTATTTAAAACTCTGTAACCATTAAAAACAGTAATACCCGAAGACAAACCAAAAGAACCACCAAAGTTACTTGTAGAAACTCTGTTGTTTGTAACAGGATCAAAACCTGAACCAAATCTTAAATTACCTCCTGTAGAAGCATTTAAAGATGGTAATTTATTTCCTTTGGCATTTTTAACATCTGTTTCTGCAATATCAATATTAAGCTGATTCTGCTTTATGGTAATATTGTTTTCTAGTGCGTGAGTAACACACTCTTTAAGTGTCCATTGTTTCTGAGAAAAACCAGCTAACGTTGTAAATAAAGCTGCTACTAATACAAATTTTGTTTTCAAGACGAATATTTTTTTGTTCATTATAGTTAGTCAATTTGTGTTCCAAAAAAGAAACAAAACATAATTACCTATATGAGAGATAATTACGAAAATTAAAATCTTTTTAACTGTTTGATTATGAACGTTAATAGTCACAAAATCGAACAATTACTTTTTAGATTTTTTTATATGACGACTAAAAATAGAATTTGTTACAAAAACTCTTAGTTTAAAGTTTTATTTTTTGTCTTTTTATTATATCTGTAAATAAAGTATGCTAAAGTACCCACTAAGATATATGGAAAAACCATTAAATAGGTGATTCCGTTGTTAACTCCTTCAGCAATATCCTCACTACCACCTTCAACAACTGCCTTACACATAGCACATTGTGCTGATGCACTTGCGGAAAGAATTAGCAGAACAATAATTGAAAAATTTTTATACATAGTATGGAGATATCATTAAATATACAATTACACCAGTTACAGCAACATACAACCATAAAGGAAAAGTAATTTTTGCTATTTTTTTATGCTCAGGAAAATTCCCTAACCGTGCTCTCATAAACGTTATTAAAACAAAAGGAATTACTACGATAGATAGTATAATATGAGTTATTAAAATAAAAAAATAAATATATTTTACTACTCCTTCACCCCCAAAATTAGTAGAATTTGAGGTCATATGGTACGCTACATACATCACTAAAAATAATGCTGAACAGATAATTGCTAAGGTATTTAATTGTTCGTGTAACTTTTTATTTCCTTTTTTTATTGCAATAACTGACGCTACTAATAATACTGCTGTTAATCCGTTTACACTCGCATATATTGGAGGCAAAAATGACAACGGCTCAACGTTTGGAATTTTAATTCCGAATAAAGCTGCAACAGCTAACGGAATTACAATTGAAACGATGGTTATTAATCTTTTATATTTTTTTTCTTCAGTATTCATTTTATTCCTTCAATAATAATTTAATATCCTGTTTCAATTCTGTAATTTGATTTCCAAAACCGTGTTCATCTAATGCGCGATAATACATAATCGGGTTTCCATGTTCGTCATAACGAGAACGTATGTATCCATTTTTATCAACTAAAGCAAATAAACCTGAATGTTCAAATCCGCCATGAGAAACCTCTCCTTTACCTGCAAACAATTTAAAACCTTCGTTAGATAAACCATATACTGTCTCTTCTGATTTGCCAGTTAGTAAGTGCCAATTTTTATGGTTAATTCCATTTTTTTGGGCGTACATTTTTAATTGATTTGGAGTATCAATTTCTGGTGTGATAGAAAAAGAGGCGATTCCGAAGTTAGGATTCCCCATAAATTCATTCTGAATGGTAACCATTTCAGCATTCATTAAAGGGCAAATTGTTGGGCAGGTAGCAAAGAAAAACTCGACAACAAAAACCTTATCATCAAAATTCTTATTCGTAATTGTTTTACCATCTTGATTTATAAATTCAAAAACAGGAACTTTATTGAATTTGTGTAAATCAGCAGTTTGAAAATGTTTTATAATCTTTGGTACGGCATAGATACCAAACAATAAAATAATAAAAGAAATACCTACGTATGAATATTTATTTTTTTTCATTTGAAATGCTGTTTTTTCTTCGATCATCACTACTGTTATTCTTCTTCAATGCTAACTTATATTCTACTAAAACAACGCTGATATCATCAATCATATCGTTTTTAAGTTCTGCTACAGATTTCATTGTATAGCCAAATAAGTTTTTATCTTCTAAACTATTAATAGTTGATTTACCTCTTCTTAAATTAAGTTCTTTATCTATAATATAAGCTTTTGGTGAATGAAAATTTTCATCTAAGGTACTTTTAGTTTTAAAACTTTCATGTAACGCCTGCATCTCTTCAGGAGAAGCAAATACAAAGTTCCATCGAGTTAAATCGGTATTAACACTTAACATTTTTTTCAAGTCTTCTACTGCTTCTCTTTGACTCTCGTCAACTAAAGAAATCATTTGAAAACTTACATAATTAGAAAAATTATTGTAAATTTTTTCCTTTAAATTATAAACCTCTCCTTTTACGAAGTTAATATCGTTTCCTAAAAAAGTAACTACGGTAACTCTTTTATCAAAAGAAATGCTTTTATCAATTAAAGAAATATCTATAACATCTTTAGATACTATTGGTAATTTCCCAAAATTATGTGTTCCTAATTGTAATAATACATAGAATAACAATGGCACTATAAATAGTGCAAACAAGACAATAAATTTTTTAGCTTTACCCATTTCAGTTCTAATTAAAGTCAAAAAAAGGTGGTTAAAACCACCTTTTTTTAAAAATATTATTTGATTACCATTTTACTAATGGCGCCAATGTTTCATGTAAATAACCTCCTTCTATTAAAACTATAAATAATAGATAAGAAACTAAAAAGACTAATACCCAAACAATTGCTCTTCTAAACCATGTTTTTTCACCCTCTAAGTGCATAAATGCCCAAGCAATATAGTATGCTTTTACTAGCGTTAAGATGATAAAAAACCAGTTTAACCAGCTCGTTCCCCATCCATGTAAATGCATTGCATCTGGTTTAACAATACCAAAAGCTACTTCTACAGTCGTTATAATTGTTAAGATTGCTAAAACAATCCAAATTCTTTTTTTATTTGATTCGTGTGCGTGACCCATTTTTAATATCGCTTTTAAATTATACTAAGTAGAAGAAGGTAAATACAAATACCCAAACTAAATCTACAAAGTGCCAATATAAACCTACTTTTTCTACCATTTCATAATGTCCTCTACGCTCGTATGTACCTAGTACAACGTTAAAGAAGATAATGATATTAATGATGATTCCTGATAATACGTGAAAACCATGAAAACCTGTGATAAAGAAAAAGAAATCTGCAAAGATTGGATTACCATATTCATTCACCTCTAAGTTTGCTCCTTCAACAACTTGATTTGCTAAAGCTAATTTCGCTAAACTTTCTGCTCTTGATAAAATTACTTTTTGCTTCGTTTCAGGGTTTAATTGCTCTGTTCTAATTAACAAAGATGGATCTGCTTTAAAAGCTTCTTGAACTTGTGCTACTGAATACTGAGAAATTGTTTCTTCTTTTTCAAACCACAATCCGTTTTCACGAGTATGCTCTACTCTATCATCTTTTCTCTCAACATGTACAAAGTCAGCTAAAGCGATTTGATGGTACTTAGGTTTACCTTCATCATCAACACCATCTTGCTTTGCAAACTGTAAAATATGATTGTTAGAAGTTTTAACCGCTCCGTAAGAACCGTTAATAAAATTTTTCCATTCCCATGCCTGAGATCCAACGAAAATAATTCCGAAAATAATGGTAGCAAACATGTACCAAGCTACTTTCTTCTTTTTCATTTGATGACCAGCATCAACAGCTAATACCATTGTTACCGATGATATAATTAAAATAAATGTCATTAGCGCAACATAATACATCGGTGCATGTACACCATGTAGTCCCGGAAAGTGAGTAAACACCTCATCGGCAATTGGCCATGAATCAATAAATTTAAAACGTGTTAAACCATACGCTGCTAAAAAACCTGAAAAAGTTAATGCATCAGAAACGATGAAAAACCACATCATCATTTTACCATAACTAGCGCCAAATGGTTTTTCACCACCTCCGCTCCAAGTTTCTTTGTTATCAGAATTTACAGCATTATTTGCTTCCATAAATCTCTTTTTGTTAATTTTTGTTAAAACAGTGCGCCAAAATTACGCATTTTTCATCATCTTATGAAATAGAAAAAGAAAAATAGATAAATCCATAAAACATCTACGAAATGCCAAAAGATTCCACCTAGCTCAAACCCAAGCATATCCGATGCTGAATATTTCTTTTTAAAATGATTATAAATAACCACCAAGAGCACAATTATACCCGCTAACAGGTGTAAAACGTGCATAAATGTTATTCCTAATATAAAAGATGTAGACACAGTACTCTCTGGCCCGGTAAAATATAACCCTACAGATTTTAATTCATTAAAACCTACATATTGATACCATACAAACCCTAAACCCAATATTAAAGTGACCAATAAAAGCCCTAATGAAGCTTTTAAATTATCTTTTTTTAAAAATTTTTGAGAGAAAATTAAGGTAATACTGCTTAACACAATTAAAACAGTACTAATATAAAAAGCTTGAGGTAAATCGAAACTAACCCAATCATCACGCTTCATACTTATAACATAAGCACTTGTTAATCCTGCAAAAAACATTACCATACTAATCATCGAAACCCATAACATTGGTTTTGCTGATTTTCTCTTACCTGCTTTTAATTCTTCTTGTAACGTTTGTTTACTCATTAGTGTAAAAATTTATCTACCACATAAATTATGGGTACGATTGTAATATAAAAAACACTGGCTAGCATTAATTTTCTAGCATCTGTATTTTCTTCTGATTTGTATAATTGAAAAGCGTAATACAACATTAACACACCTAGCAATAATACTATTACTGCTGTTAATGGATAAATGTAAAAACTACCTGTTACTTTTAAAACCGGAGCAACCGACATTAAAATCATAATACAGGTATAAAAAATTATTTGCACAATAGCTCCTTTGTTTTTTTTATCCATAGGAAGCATATGAAGACCTGCTTTATTATACTCTTCAAACTGTAACCAACCTATTGCCCAAAAATGTGGGAATTGCCAAAAAAACTGAATCATAAATAAAAAACCAGCTTCAACACCAAACTCGCCTGTTGCAGCAACCCATCCTAGCATAAAAGGAATTGCACCAGGAATGGCACCTACAAAAACAGCTAAAGGTGTTACAGCCTTTAAAGGCGTATAAGCACTTGTGTATAAAAAAATAGAAATTGCACCAAACAAAGCACATTTAGGATCTATTACATATAATATACCAATACCTGCAATCGTAAAAACAATTGCAATTGTTAACGCTACCGTTACGCTCATTCTACCTGCTGGCAAAGGGCGATTTTTAGTACGCTGCATTAACGAATCAATATCTTTCTCTATAACTTGGTTAAATGCATTAGATGCACCTACCATTAAGTACCCTCCTAATGACAATAATAAAACTATAGTATAATCAATTGTTTCTGCCCCCAACAAATAACCTGTAACTGATGTAAAAACAACACTTATAGACAAACCAACCTTGGTTAATTGTTTAAAATCGTTAAACATTGATTTGAAAGAGGGTTTAATATGTACTGGTGAGATAGAATCCACTTCTAGTTTTATTTTTCGCAAAGATATTTCTTTCTTCTTTAATGACCATAAAAAAAAATAGTAATCGAAATATAAAAAAATTAAAAAATTATTTTGCCGTTTAAAAAAAGGTGTTATATTTGCACCCGCATTGAAAGCAATGCAACGTTCTTTAAAATAATTTTTGACTACGCGAAAGTAGCTCAGGGGTAGAGCATCACCTTGCCAAGGTGGGGGTCGCGGGTTCAAATCCCGTCTTTCGCTCTGAGACTTTCTTAAAAAATATACCAAGTTTGATTGTAATGCAATCAAATCACGCTGAAGTGGTGGAATTGGTAGACACGTTGGACTTAAAATCCAATGACCCTTGGGTCGTGCGGGTTCAAGTCCCGCCTTCAGTACTAAACCTCGCTTTTATTAGCGAGGTTTATTTTAAGAAAGCAGTCAAAAACATATACATATACCAGCTGAAGTGGTGGAATTGGTAGACACGTTGGACTTAAAATCCAATGACCCTTGGG